>JASFTL010000321.1:0-5241 GCA_050053555.1 Desulfobacterales bacterium | reverse complement strand
ACGGTACTGTTTATTATCCTCACAACTTTTCTTCCCAAAGGTGCTCCACTCATCAAAAAGTCTGTCCTCGCCCCCCATGTCACCTGGATCTCGGAAAAAATGGTAAATGTTGTTTCCAAAGAAATGAAACGAGACTTTTTCAGCAAGCTCGGCGAATTTAAAAAAGCGTGGAAAACTCCAAAGTAAAATCAGCAACGGATTCAGTGAAGGCCTTGGTGGCCCTGGTTAAATCTTTACGCGGGGAGCATGGATGCCCATGGGATAAAAAGCAGACTCCCCGGTCAATGCTCGTCTATTTGATAGAGGAAATGTATGAACTTGCTGATGCCATTGAGTCAAACGGTGCTGAAGAAGTGCGAGAGGAACTCGGCGATGTTTTATTTCATGTTATTTTTATCACCCGTTTATTTCAAGAAGCTGGCCATTTTTCGATTTACGATGTCGCCCGAGACATCACCGATAAGATGATCAGGCGCCATCCCCATGTGTTTGGAACCGCACAGGTTGATAGCACCGATGAGATCAGACAAAATTGGCATAAAATTAAACAGGTTGAAAAGAAAAAAGGCTCAAAGAAATCTGTCACTGATTCAGTGCCGAAGAATCTTCCAGCGCTAATGCGCTCATACCAGATTGGTAAACGCACGGCGCGCAGCGGTTTTGATTGGGGAGATAGTGAAAATCTTCTACTAAAACTGGAGTCCGAATTGAGTCAGCTAAAACAGACCTTGAATGATACCGAAAAAGATCAGATTTCCAAAGAAATTGGGAACCTGTTATTTACAATGGTCAATCTGGCGCGCTTGCTAGACATTCATCCAGAAACCGCTCTATCCGGAGCGCTTAAGGCATTTGAAAAACGCTTCAGGCGGATGGAGAAAAAGGTTTCTGAAAGCGGACAGAATTTTGAGGCGCTTTCGCGGGCCCAGAAACAGCAGATCTGGAAGGAATTAAAATAAGTAAAAATGATCGCCATTGTTGATTATGATGCCGGCAATCTTGCGAGTGTATCCCGGGCAGTGCGGCATCTTGGGATTGAAAGTGTCGTAACCCAAGATGCAGCAGTAATTCAAGCTGCGGAACGGATCATTGTTCCAGGGGTTGGTGCCGCCGGTGCTGCGATGCAAAGCTTGCAGCAATCCGGTCTGGATGTTTTAATCAGAGAAGAACTGGCTAATGGAAAACCCATTTTGGGTATTTGCCTGGGCTCGCAAATCATTTTAACCCACAGCGAAGAAAACGACACGCCCTGTCTGGGGATTATAGACGGGGTCGTGCGCGCCTTTGCGCCCGATAGCCGATCAGCAAATGGCCAAAAGCTAAAAATCCCGCATATGGGTTGGAACGGGATAAATATTGAAAATTCCCATCCGCTGTTATCCGGTCTGGGTGCTGATGATGAATTTTATTTTGTGCACAGCTACTACCCGGAGCCGCAAAATTCCGATTGCGTGATTACAACAACGGATTATGGAATTGCGTTTGCCTCAATTGTTGGTCGCAACAATTTATTTGCGACTCAATTTCACTTGGAAAAAAGTGGGCCTCCCGGGTTGAAGATATTAGCAAACTTTTGTCGCTGGACACCATAGAGTTGCGTTCCGCAAGCAAGATGAAAACATGGTTTTCTTTCAGGTGTCAGGCCCCTAGCGGCTGGCTATTGGTTACTCATTACTGGCCGCTGGTCACTAAGTCCAAAATTTTAGGAATGAATTGCGGATTTGGAAACCTGAGTGCTATAATCGAAAATTAAAAACCACAGCCAGGGCAAGCCTTAGCAGCCAATGACGGCCAAAATGCTGACACCTGAACACTGAAACCTTGATCGTGCATGTTTGATAGTTGTGTTTGAATTTTGGAATTTAAAAATCTGAGCGCTGGGCATTTAGCAAATTTAGGAAGCAGCATGTTGAGTAAACGAATTATACCCTGCCTGGATGTGCGTGAAGGCAAGACCACCAAAGGCATCAAATTTAAAAATAATATCGATATTGGTGATCCGGTTGATATGGCTCGACTCTATTATGAAGCTGGAGCCGATGAAATCGTGTTTTACGATATTACAGCCTCATATGAACGACGCGATATCATGCTGGACGTTGTCAAGCGCGTGGCAGAGACCATTTTCATTCCGTTTTCGGTTGGGGGGGGAATCCGGACGGTAGAGGACATGCGCAATGTACTTTTGGCTGGTGCTGAGAAAGTTAGCGTCAACAGTGCGGCGGTAAAAAATCCGAGTATAATCGCCCAGGGCGCCAGGGCATTCGGCAATCAGTGCATCGTTTTGGGCATGGATGCCAAATTCGTAGGTAAGACCCAAAGAACGCCGTCGGGGTATGAGATTTATATCAACGGCGGTCGAACGTCCATGGGAATTGATGCATTGAGTTGGGCGATGGAGGCCCAAGAACTCGGTGCGGGTGAGATCTGTTTGAATTCAATGGACGCCGATGGAACCAAAGCCGGATATGAACTGAATCTGACTGCCATGGTTTCTGAACATGTGACGATTCCGGTGATTGCCTCCGGCGGCGCCGGCACCCCCGAGCATCTTTGTGATGTGTTTACCAAGGCGAAAGCCGATGCGGCTTTAATTGCCTCTATGGTCCACTATGGAACTTATACGATAACCGAAATTAAGTCTTTTCTGGCAAAAAACGCGGTTAAGATTCGTAAAACCTGGTGATATTTCAATAGAGTGCGGAATTAAACCATCAGGAGGAAAAGATATACGGAGGGTGTTTGTCCACTCAAGCACTCTCTGGCCAAACTAAAATATGGGCTTCCGGGCGGTTGCATAAAACAAATATATACATAAAATAAAAATATGGATCAATTATGCCATTTCATTCTGAAGAACGTATCCGGGGGGTATTTTACGAACGATTTCCCCGTCTTCATTATATTCCTCAACAACGATGTCACCGTCCTCTTCAAAGCTGTTCTTTCGCTGGGTGGTTTCCTCTTCTCTTAAATTCATTTCGGATTTGGAACTGTCTTCCGTTTTTTCAACCGGTCGTCTCTTTCGGATTTGATCGTTTTTCCTTATAGTGAGATCCTGATCATGCATCTCACTATCAAAATTTGCCCGCACCGTATTTTGCATTGCGGATTCTCCAATTGCATTTAACATGATTTCCTCCTTTTATGCTGAGGCCTCCTGACTCATATGCTGGTGCTGCTGCTTACGGCTAAACGTCAGCATCAGTCTCAATCGCGTTTTCAGCCATTTGTGCAAGTCGGTTGACCAGAAATTTGGTATCTTCAACCGATAGCGCGGTTGTTGTTTTTTTATTTAATTCATCAATAACATTGAATACGAACGCTGCTTCCCTTTTATTATCATATTGGTCCTGGCTTTTTGCATTATCCCGGGACAGATCTTTTTCTTCTGTTTTAATTTCACCTTTAGGGCTGTAGTTGGAAATTTTGCTTAAAATATCCTGCGCCACTTTTTCAATCGTCGCCCGGCGTTTGCCCTCGTTTGAAAGATTAATTTGATCGGCTAGATATTTTTTATTTCCCGATCTTAATTTTTGGGCGCTTCTGTTCTGACTGAGCTGCTTGCTGTAAACGTTTAGTACATTATGAATCTGATAAGTAGACACGAACATTAGCAATTTTTCCCTGTCTGGTTTATCGGTAAACTTTTGACGAAACTTTAGGAAAAAATGAATACAGCGCAACGATTTATTTTGTAACAATTTGAAATTATGTAATATATTAAAATTTGGTCTGGATCTATTCGGTGGAAATTCTGCCTTGACAGATGTGTGGATTTATTTGATTTCACGGCAGGGGGATTTAAACAAAAGCTGATCAACTTCAAGAATGCAGATTTATTATTTTATTGGCTTGCACCTGAATGTGTGTTCGGCTCGAAAGGACGGTGGTGCTCAAATTTCAGAGCGTCTTGGTGTTAATCATCAAAATTGCCGGCTGGTCCCTTATCGCTGCTGATTTCAGCTGCGCGTCGAGTTATTAATTCAGGTGTCCATTGTTTCGGGTCTTCGATCCGTTTCGCTTTTGCTCCGACATCATGAGATCCGCAATCAAGTATAGATTCGATGGCCAGGGGTGCGGTGTTCTCGGCATTGAAAACATTGACCATCATGTTGTAAGCAAAATCTTCGACACGTTTAATCATTCGCTCCCGAATCGTTTGTGGTTGGCCGAGCAGCTTATTTTCAAAAGGCAGATTCAGCTTTTTAAAGTTACCGCCTTTATATCCCTGCTTTTCGGCATAGGCCAACATTTCAGACCACATCTGCTCGGTAACTCCGGCGTCTTTCACTTTTTGAAAGTTACCGTCATCATCCAGTATGGCATTGCCATAATCATTGACCTCCAAACCCCATGAAATCATTTGCAGGGCAGTTGCCACATTAGCCTTTGTGGTGCGTGTTTTGGCGGCAATATTTCGCAGTCGATCTGAACTGTTACCAGAAGTTCCGTGTTGCGCTCCGGAAATTTTGTAATCTGTCAACGCTTCATGTATTTTAGCGGTCAGATCGACCTGGATGCCTTGGCCGCTGGCTTCAATGCCGTGGGTGGTGCCGTTGTTTAATGCAATCCAATCCGGAAAAATATTATGTGCATTTAATCCCCGGATCAGAAATGACGCCTCCTCTACAGTCGAAAGTCCTTCTTTTCCCTTGATTTCGCCGACTTCGGTTTCAAGCCCGGCCCATTCGGGAACATATTTGTTTAACGTGATGCTGGCCAAAAGGTTTTTATCGTCTGCCATATGGGAGGCATCTATGGCCGCTGAGGTGATGCCGGCCTCAAATAGGGTTGGAATCTCGATCTTAGCAGCCTCAATATCGGCGTCGTTTTTAATTCCGTAGTGATCAGCATGAATTGCGACCGGAATCGTAATTTTTAATTCGTTGCAGGCCGCATCAACAATGCGGGCGATATTCCAGTAATTGACGGCACAATAAGCATTGGCTCCGCCTTCGGATTTTGCGATTTCGATGATCAGAGCTGCATTGGCTCTTTGGGCGGCTTTCAGGGCACCGCGGATAACAAAGCTATTTCTACCATTAGCTGCCATGGCAATCGCTTTGCCTTTCGCCAACATGGCCCGATCGATAAATTTGCCGCTTATAATTAGAGCCCGGGAATTCGGAAAAAGCTTCACGATATTAGGCGGACGGCCAATTTTAAGCGCATTATCAAAATGATTTGGTTTTACATTTCGAGCACCTTGTTGCGACATGATGGCTTCTCCTTGCGGTT
>JASFTL010000320.1:0-5256 GCA_050053555.1 Desulfobacterales bacterium | reverse complement strand
CAACTGGCGATCTATCGGTTTTCCGCTGTACACCGGCCCGACGGTATGAATCACATGACGGGCCGGCAGATTATATCCCTTTGTCATCCTGGCTTCACCGGTGGGGCAACCGCCGATGGTCCGGCACTCCTCCAACAATTTCGGACCGGCCGCCCGATGAATCGCCCCGTCGACGCCACCGCCTCCTAACAGCTTCGTATTGGCCGCATTGACAATCGCATCCACATCCAGCTGGGTGATGTCCCCCTGCTGAATTTCGATTTTATCCAATATATCTCTATCCATATTTTTATCCTCTCATCCTAAATATCTCTAATCTGAGGTATTTTATTTACTCTGGTTTCGGAGGCCGATCATTTCATTTAATTTCGAAATTCGAATCTCGAAATGCGAAACAATTTCGAATAGCAAATAATTAAAATTCAAATTCTGTTTTGACCATTCGGATTTTGTGTTTGTTTCGGGTTTCGAGTTTCGTGCTTAGGATTTTATTTGGCGCATTCTCTCGAACAGTTCTTATAAATCATATAGCTTCTCGTCTCTAGTCGGCGCCGGTCTTTTGCCCCTTTTGGCAGCCCCTTTTTTATCAGGTAAGATAAAAGGCTCCTCGTTTTCTAACAAATCTCCCATTTCGGCTTCGATGTCATCCGGATCTTCACCGGCCTCCATTCGTTTTAAAGCTTCATTCATACCGGGTCCCATTTCGAGGCCGGTCATATCGGAAAGTTTCCGCATGAGATTGGCTGCTTGCCGGGGGTCGTCTTCGTTAATTTTATCCGCTTCGCCTGCCAGCATTTGCATGGCCTTTTCCATTTGATTCTCATCAAACGGCAGATCATCCGCGTCACTGTCCTCTTTGGCCTTACCGGTAAATGCAAAAGCCGACAGCTGCCTGGACAGAATTTTTGTCTTGCATCTGGGGCATTTGGGTTTTTTGGTGGTATTTACGGTCTTGGAAAAAAAATTAAAGATGGTATTACAATCTTCACAGTAGAATTCGTAGATGGGCATAAGCGCTCCTCGTTTCGTTTATCCACTGGCTCATAAACATTCAACTAAAAATAATAGAAACTGCATATTTTTTTGTCAACCGGAATAAATGACCGTTGTCAATGGCCCTCGGTCTGTTGTGTTTGATTGATAGATTACTTAGCGTGAAAATATCTTCAAAGATAGGCACGACGGACCAAGGACAACGAACGATTGACAAGTGTTGACTTGCGAATTGGCGTCTGTTATGGCACCTTACCCCAAGGAGGTTCAGCCTTAAATGCGGCACAATACTACTTGTTTTAATCGAAACTCGTTTGTAACTTATTCATAGAGACAGATGTGAAATCCCGCCTATATTGGTGGGACAATCGGCCACGAATACTGGCGGACCACTGGGCGTTCGTCCGCCGGAAGCGTTTTGAGATAACTGTCATTTAAGAAAGGAACTGCTTATTATGGAAAGAACACTGGCGATTGTTAAGCCGGACGGAGTTTCACGGGGACTTATCGGAGATGTGATTCAGCGGCTTGAAAGCAACGGTTTTAAAATCGTGGCGATGAAGATGCTGCATCTGACAAAAAAGCAGGCCGAAGGCTTTTATGCCGTGCATAAAGGAAAGCCGTTTTTTGAAAGCCTGACCGATTTTATGAGCTCCGGGCCGGCCGTGATCATGATACTTGAAG
Source organism: Desulfobacterales bacterium (assembly GCA_050053555.1). Lineage (GTDB taxonomy): Bacteria > Desulfobacterota > Desulfobacteria > Desulfobacterales > JAHEIW01 > JAHEIW01. The sequence continues at coordinate 3,579 of JASFTL010000320.1, read as the reverse complement.
GTGAAAACGTCATTGCCCGTTACCGTGAACTGATGGGCGCTACCGATTATAAGCAAGCAGCAGAAGGGACCATTCGCAGGGAATTTGCTACGGATATTGAAAAAAATGTGGTTCACGGTTCAGATGCTCCGGAAACCGCTGCTTTTGAAATGGCTTATTATTTCAACAAACTTGAAATTGTCGCCTGATGCCTGCAACCGTCAATCTCAACAATGTTTGCATCGTTCTCAACCGGCCGCGATACCCGGAAAACATCGGTGCGGCTGCCCGGGCGATGCGTAACATGGGATTTGAGCAGCTGTTTGTTGTGGATCCGCAAAATTGTGACCTGTCCCGGATTTTAAAAATGGCGACCCATGCCGCCATTGATGTGGTCGAACAGATGCAAGTTTTTGAGGACCTGCAGACCGCCCTTGAGCCCTTAAATTACATCATCGGAACGACAGCCCGGCTGGGCGGGCAACGGCAGGTTGTGGGTACGGCGGCCGGACTGGCACAAAAACTGGCATCCATTTCCGAGAAGAATCGCGTGGGCCTTTTGTTTGGCCCTGAAGATCGCGGACTTACCAATGAAGATATCCGTTTGTGCCATGAGCTGGTCAATATCCCAACTGCCGAATTTTCGTCATTGAACCTGGCCCAAGCCGTAATGATCATATGCTATGAATTGCGGCGATACAATCAGCCGGCAGCGAAAGCCTTTGTGCCGCGACTTGCCAACCGACATGAACTGGACGGCATGTATGCGCAATTAAAAGATATCCTGGTCAGGATCAGCTATATTCAGCCTGAAAATCCTGAATATTTCATGAACAATATTCGACATTTTGGAACGCGCATGCAACTGCGGGCCAAAGAAGTGAGCATTATCCGCGGCATCTGTCGACAGATTGATTGGTATGGGAAGAAGTGTTTTCGGGATGGACTAAAAAAGAAAGGTGATAACGGATGCGATTGATACGCTTTGGTGCCGCTGGACGGGAAAAACCGGGGTTATGGCAAGAGGACAAAATCGTTGATTTAAGGGCGATTATTCCGGAGATTCCGGATATCGGGGAATCCTTTTTTAAAGACGGTTGGCTGAAACGAATCGAGCATTTAGAGAATCCCGGCCGGAAAATGGATGTCCGCCTCGGCTGTCCGCTCCAACGGCCCGCCAAGATTATATGCCTGGGTTTAAACTACTTCGATCACAAAGAAGAAAGCGGCTTTGAAAAACCGCAAAAGCCACTATTATTCTCTAAAACTCAGAATGCGCTTACCGGACCCTTTGACCCGATTTTATTGCCCCGAAGTTGCGATCAGATCGATTGGGAGGTTGAACTGGCTGTGGTTATTGGACGGGAGGGTAAGCGCATTTTGCCTGAAGATGCCCTGAGTCATATCGCCGGATTTTCGATAATGAACGACGTTTCCGGCCGGCAAGCACAATTCGCCGACGCTCAATGGTTTCGCGGAAAATCTTTTGACACTTTCGCGCCGTTGGGCCCCGCGCTGGTTACGGTCGATGAGGTCGAAGATTTTCAGAATCTAAAATTGACCGCGAGCGTCAATGGGGAAATTATGCAAAACGGAAGCACCGCAGATATGATATTTGATATTCCTTCCATTATTAGTTTTATCAGCGAAGACATAACGCTTGTGCCCGGCGATATTATTTCCACCGGAACGCCCTCGGGCGTCGGAATTTTCAGGGATCCGCCGGTGCTGCTTAAAGCCGGAGACATTGTCGAGTGCTGGGTGGAGAAGATCGGAACAATCCGCAACACCGTCCAGGCCGGATAAAAGCAGGCAGTGATCCCCGCACCCTTAGTAGCAATTTTAAAATCCCTTTCCGATTTTCAGATTTTCAGGCAGCGGCGGTTTATCGCTCTGCCGCGCTCCAGCGTCAACTCATGGGTCGTGCAGCTTAATATCTCCGCATCTTGATCCGGTACGTAGATTAAATTCGTATGCGTGTGGGTGCCGATGGCTTCGAGGATGCTTCGTAATCTGGCTCTATTTTTAATATCCAGCCCTTGGAAAGGCTCATCCAAAATAAGAAACTCAGGTGATTTAACCATTGCCCGGGCGATGAGAATCAGCTGGCGCTGACCGTGGGAGAGGCGGCCGAATTTTTGATCGACCAGGTCCGCCATATTCAGAAATTGGGTCCACTGCCTGGCAACCGACAGCTCATCGGAGCTGCACCTTCGATAGAGCCCGTTTGAATCAAAAAAGCCTGAACAGACGACATCAAAGGCGTCAATATTTTTCTGCTGCCGGAGCTGCAGGTCGGACGAGAGATAAGCGAGCTTTTTTCGAATATCCCAGATGCTTTCACCCGAGCCTCTTTTTTTCCCGAAAAGATAGATTTCGTTGGAATAGGCTTGCAGATTGTCGCCGTGTATCAATGCTAAAATAGTTGATTTGCCGGCTCCTTGCGGCCCTGAGATCGTCCAGTTTTCGCCTTGCCTTACAACCCAATTAAATCTGTCGAGGATTCGTTTGCGATTATATTGAACCGTTACATTTTTCATCTCGATCAAAATTCTGGCTTCAGCGGTTTTTTTATCCTGAAACACGGGCGGTCTATTTCTGTTTAGTGCGGGCAATGCGTTCAGCCAATTCTGTGGATCCATTTGAATCGAACGCGTATCCATTTCATACACCCGGGTGATATTTTGCGGCGTGAAAACGTCTTGTTTTCTGCCTTGTGCATAAATTTGGCCCTGCTTTAAAAACAATACGTGTGTGATGTTGGAAATGATCTCCTCGAATCTGTGAGTGATGAGGACGAGTTGGATGTTTGTGCACGCTAAATCATTGAGGGTATTTGCTAAAGAATTTCGTGCGTGTTGATCCAATCCATCGAAGGGTTCATCCAGAATGAGCAGTTTCGGGTGGTTCATCAATGCCCTGGCAATTAAGACGGTGTTCATCTCTCCGGTGGATAACGACTTTATGTTTCTTTGGTACAAATCTTCAATTCCAATTTTTTTGGCGATACGTATCAGCTTTTTTTCATCGCGATTTGCATCCACCGGCTTAACCGTTCTATTTTGAATGAAGTGCTTTACCGTTGTGACTTCATCTATCTTTCCGCTAAATGCCCGCAAACGGTCTTTGAGATTTTCGCGTTCGATGATGTCGCGCTGCAGCTCGGCTGAGACATATCCAATCGCCTTTGTAAAGCTCCCCGGATTCTGACGCTCTTTTTCAGAAAAATGAAATATTATTTTGCCCCGCACGACCGGAACTTCACCACACAGTGATTTTGCAAAGGTCGTTTTTCCCGAGCCATTGGGGCCCAGGATCGCCCAGTTTTCATCGGAATTGATTTGCCAGGAAGTGTTCTGAAGGTAAGGCTTGTCACGCAAACGAACGGAAGTATTTTCAAGGGTAATGAGGGGCTTGGATTTCATATGGTCAATAATGGCTATCTGCGTATTCCAACCAACCGCCGGCTTTTACTAGTGCGCGATCAAAATCAGAAAGTGAAAATTTGATTTCTTCTTCTTTTTCGCCGGCTTTGATGTTGAACACCTGGTTTTCCAGCTCGGTTGTTATAGTTGTTTTTTTGTCAGCATAGGTTTGAAA
>JASFTL010000319.1:0-5259 GCA_050053555.1 Desulfobacterales bacterium | reverse complement strand
ATCGTCGGTAGATACACATAGAATGTCGAACCGTTGCCGACTTCGCTTTCTACAGTTATAGCACCGTTATGGGATTTGATAATTCCTTGAACCACCGCTAATCCCAGACCGGTACCTTCACCTTTTTCCTTGGTGGTAAAATAGGGATTAAAAATTTTCTTATGCGCATCGGGATCGATACCGTGCCCGGTGTCGCTGACGCTCAGTTTCACATAAGTTCCCGCTCTGAGGTCTTGAATTATAGCCGAGGCATCTTGGTCTAATTCGATATTGCTCAGGCTGATTTCCAGTACACCGTCTCGTTCATTGATTGCATGGGCCGCATTGGTGCACAGGTTCATCAGCACCTGATGGATCTGGGTCGGATCGGCTTCGATTATTCCGATATTTTTTTCAATATGTTGCTGAATTAAAATAGTCGCCGGAAGTGAAGCCCGCAGCATTTTGATGGCCTCTTTTACGATATGGGTCACCTGAATGGGCTTGCGTTCCTGTTTGCTCTGGCGGCTGAAAGCCAGAATTTGCTTGACCATGTCGCGCGCATGTTTGCTGGCATTAAAAATTTCTTTTAAATTTTGCCTGACCTCCTCATCAACGTTGCCATTCATCAGGATGAGCTCAGTATAGCCGATGATAACGGAAAGAATGTTATTAAAATCATGGGCGATTCCACCGGCCAGCGTTCCGACGGCTTCCATCTTCTGGGCCTGCTGGAGCTGATATTCGAGCCTTTCTTTTTCTTCTTCTGCTTGCTTCAGCTCGGTGATGTCATGCGCCACGACCATCGCTCCTTGCGCTTTTCCGTTTTGGTCATAGATATTTCTCGCATTTATCAGCGTCCAGAACTCGCGGCCGTCTTTTGTCCTGGCTTTATATTCGACACTCCCGGATATCTTCTCTCCTTTACCAAGCCGATCCATTCGGTCTAATAATTTCAGTTGGCTTTCTTCCGACAAAAAATCCAACGCACTCATATTGAGAAGTTCATTTTTCGTGTAACCGGTGTATTCGCACATCACATCATTTACGCTGACCAATTTTCCTGTGTTAAAATCAACTTCATAAATACCGGCGGGGGCATGATTAACCAGCTGCTTGTATTTTTCTTCGCTTTCTTTAAGCTTTTTTTCAGCTTGCTTGCGATGAGTCATATCACGCACGATGCCTCGAAAACCGATGCGGTTGCCTTCCTTATCTGTAATCAAAGAAACCGAAGCATCCACTTGCCGTATAGAACCATCTACGGTGGTAATCTCCCAGTCAAATCCTTTGCTGGGCTTTCCTGTCTCGTATACGCTATTAAATGTTTGAAATACCTTTTTCGCGTTTTTTGCATCCATATATTCTCGGTTGTTCATTCCTTCCAATGCCGAGGGCGAATAACCAATTAATCTGCTCACCGAATCATTGAAAAAGGTGAAATTTCCCTTGAGATCGACTTCAAAATACCCGTCTTCGATGTTGTCCAGAATCGTCCTGTATTTCTCCTCACTTTCCCTGACCGCCTCCTCAGAGACGTGGAGTTTGATGACAGCATATGCAAAGATATATCCGAATACAGGGGCAATGATACCCGGAATGATTAGGCTCATAAGAATGCCGCGCGTTTCAGCTTGCGTTATAATAAACGAACTACCGGCGTATAAACAAAACGATGAAAATATCGCTATGGCTGTGGTTGCTATAGTGGTCTTTAAAACGCCAAGCTTTTGCATCCATCTGATAAGCATTGATTCACTTTCTAATTTTAAGATTAGCGGCACCACTCTGCGTTATTTCGCACTGCAGACAGCATCATTGTGGGCTTTATATGTGCAAAAAATGTGCGATTCATAAGGCAGTGACAACATTTTAGAACCAAACTTAAAATGCTGATAAAATTATAATAAATCCTAAACGTATTATCGGTTGTTCGGACGGATTCCTTGAGGTTAATATGAAAATTTGACGCTTGCGGAAAAGGGCAAAAGTTTAAGCTGCAAAAAATTCAATCAATCCGGCTACATGCGAGAAAGGATTTTAGCTCTCAAGAAACTTCGCTTCGACCCAGCCCTGATTGTAGTAGTCCTCCGGCAAATAGCTGAGCGTGTTTCCGTTGAGCTGCTTCATGAAAACCTGGTTAAATTGGATAAAAAACGTTGGCTGGGTTTCATCCTTGGGAATGGCCACCAGGTCCGGCGGCTGAAGAAAAGCGCTGGATTTAAATGAGCCTTTTTTCCAGCGAAAGGTTTGCTGCTTGGGCATACGCTGGTAGTTATGTGTAGCACCGCCGGATTCCACACCCGATAACACGCTGAAATAATACCCTTTGTATGGTTTGAGCTTGTAACCAAAGCGTTCGCGCCCGGCCGGATCTGAATGGGCCACCATTTGGCCGATTAGCTTTAGGGGCTTTTTCTTTTTGCGATCATACAGGTAAAACAATCCGGCGAGATCATCCCCATATTTTGTTCGATCCTTGCGGCGGGCCCGGGAAATGTCTTTGAGGGTATTGACAATTTCCCGCTGGATGTCGATCTCTTTTTTAAATTGTGTGTAACGGGCCTCATTTAGCGGGCGCTGCTTCATATCGAATTCAATGATTTTCCTAATTTTTTGAGTGGCCACATCGATAACGAATTTGGCGGGCAACCCCCAGAAATAGATCTTTTTTTGGCTTCCCTTGTTGCCGGTATAACTTGCTTGCTTTAATCTCCGACTTTTGGAATCAAATGCTATGGTTTGGATGATATCGGATTTGCCGGCATCGAAGGTGATTTCATTCTGATTGAAGCTGACCTTTATTACCTGCTTGCTTGCAGGCAGCTTTTGCACCATGTTTTTACCGTCGGTTTTTTTTGCAAAAGTTAAACGCTGGATTTTCGATGATATATCCATGCGGATTTTACCGAAGGCCGCATGGGCATTTTGGAGTTCACCGTTTGGAAGGCCGTAGCTAATAACACGCGGGCTGTAAAATGAATTGCCGGATAAATAAACCGGTTGTTTTTCTCCAAAAAAGTGAACTTCCCACTGAATATCACCACTGAAGGGACCTTTGGGCAGTGTGACATTCAAGCTGTCGGTCCATGTCATTACGCCGGCTTCCCGCCAGTCCACCGCAAGGCCGCTGAGTTCATCGTCGGTGAAATTAACATAAGTAAGAATCGGATGGCGATCGTATCGCAGCCGTTTTGGATTTTCCGGCTGGTAAGAAAGGGTCAGTTCCTTACCCCCGTTGAGATCGACCTCTACTTCAAATGGATACTCAAGCATTTCCCGCACTACGGCGACCATGAGGGTCTTGATTTCACCCTGAAAGCGCGTGGCAACCGCTGAAGACGAATTCATGGATTCTTTGGAGGCCAGCGCCCGTCCGGTTTTATCAAACGCGAAGAGCTGTGCGGATACACCGCCACGATAGGTTACTTTGGCCACATCTTTTTCCAGCCGGTCCAGTTTCACTTGCACCCCATCGGATTCCCTGAGCGTATTGGGTGCATTGTCTGATACAAATTCAATTTTTTTCAACACGGCCGGCAATGATATTTGAAAGCGGATTTTTGCCGTTCCTAACCCTTCGGCTGGCGTGCCTTCTTTGACGTTTATCTCGATATAGCCGGGTGAGATACTTCCCGGGTTGATTTTATGTTGAAACTGGTTTTCTTCCTTTCGCATGACATTGCTGCCGTCGGTTGTTACCACTTCCAGCACCTCATATGTGAGCTGCGCCAGCGCTGCATTGGGAAGCTCAAGCGTGTCGAAGTCTAAGGTCATGCGGGGCTGATCACCGAAACTCCAGTAGTTGCCGGGAAACAGAGCTTGCCGAACCGCATCGGGTAGCGTCTGTTTCAGTTCATTCACATCGACAGAAGCGGATATGCGCGGCGGCTCGGTATATCGGGTGGTGACCGGACCCTTGCTGGGGGCAAAATCCACGCTTTGGGCAAAAAGCTGTCCGATGGTGGCTTCGGACAGCGACGCTAATAGCGCCTTGTCATGCTGTTCTTCCCAGTTGAGTTCCAGATCGAGTCGGTTATTTTCGTGTCTGATTTTATGCTGACAACGCGGATCGTTTAAAAGCTCGATCAGCTTTAAGGAAATGCCGTCGACATTGAGATCGTCTTGACTGCCTGATTTTAGCTGCTCCACTATCTTTTGGCCGTCTACTTCCTTGCGAAACTGCTGGGCATAACTCAGCACGCGACCGTTTGTGTCGTCCAGTCGAAAGCCGACCGCCAGGGACTCAGTCCCTTTTAACGGCTCAGATAGGCGGGCCAGTACACCTCCGCCCATGGCGGCAATCATGGCTGCCTGAGGATTTTGATTCAAGGCCGGATTGTTCTGGATCTTTTTCTGCCAATCATGGCTCAAATTTTCAGGGACGATAACCGCCAGCACCGCCAGATCCTGGGGCGTGGCGATAGAGGCGATCATCTGAGCGACCTGGGTTTTGCGAACGGGGTCTTCACCGGCTTTAAATACCTGCACGAAATGTTGCGGTGCGAAAACCGCGGTATTATCACTAAACTCGATGCGGTAAAGATCGATCGGGAAATTGTTTTGTTTGTCCTCAGGAAGGGCATTTTCGTTAAATCGATAGGAGCCATCCGATTGGCGGTTTAAAAACTGCAGATAATTGCCTTGAGATCTCAAATGCTTTTCGAGACTTCCACCATCTTCACTTTCAGCCAAAATCACCGGTAAAAAGGTGTGTTGCGGGTGAGCATACAGGTACAATTGTACCTGGCCCAATCCGATGGATTTGAAAATGCCGGCGGTCATTTTAAATTTTAGGTCCTTTTTTTCCTCCGGCAGGTTATGGTCGAGAGCCTCCAGAAGCAGGGGCACATTCAATCGGGCAGCGAACAGAGGCTCTGCCGCGGCCATTTTACCGGCTGCAGGTTCTTTTTCATAAACGGCCGGCTTTTTTGAGATGAACTTATCCAGGCCAAAACGGCTGGCGGTCAGTTGATTCCAATGCGTGCCCACCAGATAACCGGCCAGGACTACGATGATGATTCCGGCCGCAGCTGCCAGCGTCCAGGGCTTTTTCCAGATCGGATTGACCGGTTGCCCCATATCAACGACCGTTGGGATCTTCGGGGCGGGCTGCTTGGCTTGGGGTGCTTTGTGTTGTTGCGGCTGAGGACTAAGCTTTTTGTCAATTTCGGTTTTCAATGCCGGAATTCCTGCAGGAGCGGCTTTAAGTGATATCGCATGTCCGCAGGCCTTGCATTTGGTTGATGTGACTCCCGGCGGGATCTTGCCGGCATTGAT
>JASFTL010000318.1:0-5272 GCA_050053555.1 Desulfobacterales bacterium | reverse complement strand
AGGCATGACCGGTGTTTTAAAGTGGCTGGCAGAACAACGCGATCCTCAATCGCCGCGTCTCGAAGAACATCAGCTGCGATTGGAAAGTGATGAAGAGGCGGTAAAAATTGCGACCATCCACAAGAGTAAGGGGCTTGAATATCCGGTGGTGTTTTGCCCCTATGGCTGGGCAGGTTCATTTATCAAAGACAACGAGATTCTTTTTCATCAACCCGATTGCGGCGATGATGACCAGTGCCTAACACTGGATGTGGGCTCGGATTCCCGGGCCTTGAATATCGTACATGCTCAGAACGAACTGTTGGCCGAAAATATCCGGCTGCTCTACGTTGCGCTGACGCGTGCAAAATCGAAATGTTATGTTGCCTGGGGACGCATCAATGCCGCCGATTCTTCAGCCCTTGCTTATCTGTTGCACACTCCCGAAGACGCTCAAACCGATTATCGTACTGAGGATCTCGTTGCCGGATTGAAAAAACACCTTGGCGCAAAATCAGATGAAAATCGGATTGACGATTTAAAGCGACTGGCAAAAAAATCGCAGGAATGCATTGAGGTTGTCTCCTTGCCGGAACCTTCGGACTGCCGCTTCTTTGAACCGCAGGGCCGCACTGAATCATTGGTTTGTCGAAAATTTTCAGGTGAAATCGACCATACCTGGAAGATTTCAAGCTATTCGTCGCTGGTCTCAAAGCGGATTTCCGATGTTGATCTTCCCGACCGAGATGCCTTTGACAATTTGTTCAAGCATCTGACCGTTACCACCGAAGATTGGATCGAGCCCCAGCAACCCGGTCAGCGCGCAGATATCTTTATGTTTCCCAAAGGTTCACGCACAGGGAATTTCTTTCATGATTTATTTGAGCATATAGATTACACATCCTGTTCGTCTCGGGCATTGAGCCGTCCGGTCAAAAACGCGCTTCAGGATTACGGCTTTGACAGCGCCTGGCAGGGTATCATTTCTGAGACCATTTCCCATGTGCTGAGCGTTTCTTTAAAAGCGACCCGGCCGAAGTTGGTCCTTTCTTCAATTGCTTACGAAGACCGAATCAACGAGATGGAATTTTACTTTCCAATCAATGCAATTACGCCGAATAAATTACGAACCATTTTTAAGCGATATGGCAGTATAAATGGTATCGAGGATTTTCCCGATCAACTGCAAAAACTAGGCTTCCGTCCCACCGCTGGTTTCATGAAAGGTTATATCGACCTGGTCTTTGAGCACCAGGATCAATTCTATCTGGTGGATTGGAAATCAAACTATCTGGGGCCAAAGCTTGAAGACTATCGACAGGAGTCGCTTGGATACGCCATGTTCGAAAATTACTACATCCTGCAGTACCATCTATATGTGCTGGCGCTATCGCAATATCTGCGCCTGCGCAATCCCGGTTTTCGATATGAATCTCATTTTGGCGGTGTCTTCTATATCTTTATCAGAGGAGTGGACAGCCGGCGCGGATCGCAATACGGGATTTATCATGACCTTCCGGAACCCGCACGCATTAATGCGTTGGGCAAAGCCCTAATTCCAGGCTTTCAAAATATTTAAGTTATACATAACTAAAACAGCTTTAGCAATTGTTATTACACAATATATTATTATAGATGAAATGCTGAAATCCAAATGATCGATCGGAATACACAAAACGTTCTCCTTAAAAAGGGTCTGCTGTCCGAGATCGACGTTCATTTTGCGCGCTTTATCAGCGGCTTTTCACCGGATAATGATCCAGATATATTCTTGGCCGCTGCCTTGGTTAGCCATGCGACCGGCTCCGGCGATACCTGCCTAAACCTCGAGACGGCCGCCGGTAATCTGCTCAGCGGAACCAGGGACTTCAAGCAGCTCATCGAATTTCCCAAATTAGATGTCTGGCTTGAAAAATTAAAAGCCAATCCGGCTGTTGGCCAACCGGGTGAAATCTGCCCCTTAATCCTGGACGCGAAAAACCGTCTGTATCTGTATCGATACTGGGATTATGAAAATTCGCTCTCAAATTCGATTCATAATAGAATCCGCAAAAATATTGAGGACCTGGATTTTCAGCGACTCAAACAAAGTCTGGATCGATTGTTTCCAAGCGTCGAAGGGGAGGGAATTAACTGGCAAAAAGTTGCCGCAGCCGTCGCCAGCTTAAGGCACTTCAGCGTTATTACAGGCGGACCGGGGACCGGAAAAACATTTACCGTCACAAAGGTTTTGGCGCTTTTACTCGAACAGATGCGAAGACCAATGCTTCAAATTTATCTGGCAGCCCCCACCGGCAAAGCCGCCGCCAGATTAAAGGAATCTCTTGAACAGGCCAAGACCCGCATGAATTGCGATGATTTGATCAAAGCGGCGATTCCTTCAGACGTAGCCACCATTCATCGCATGCTCAAACCCATACCTGGGTCCCCATATTTCCGCTACACTATCGATAATCCTCTCATGGCCGATGTGGTTGTTGTCGATGAGGCCTCAATGGTCGATTTGGCTTTGATGACCAAACTCATTCAGGCGGTCCCTGAAAATTCGCGTTTAATCTTAATCGGCGACAAAGACCAACTGGCCTCAGTCGAAGCAGGTTCGGTTCTGGGCGATATCTGCGACCGGGATGTAATGCACGGTTTTTCGGGCTCCTTTATGAACCGTATCAAAGAATTAACCGGAGAAGCGGTAGACCAAGTGGTTCAAGCATCTGATGAGGAATTCGGACTGCAGGACTCTATCATCGTGCTACAAAAAAGCTACCGTTTTGCAACCAGCAGCGGCATCGGCGGATTAAGCCAGACCGTGAACCGAGCTGACGCTGAAATGATATTTGCCATACTCGACAACCCGGCTGAAAAATCACTCAACTGGCAGCGATTGAATCCCAACGAAGGTCTGATTGAGGCATTGTCGCAACAAATTATCTCTGGTTATCAGTCCTATCTCAAAACCAAGGACCCCGCAGAAGCGCTGCGCCAATTAGGGCGTTTTAAAATACTGTGCGCGCTTAACATCGGTCCGCTGGGGGTTCGAGCCATCAACAAACTGGCGGAACAGGTTTTGAGCAGGCAGAATTTGATACAGCTGGATCCCCTGGCGCAAAACCCATGGTATACCGGTCGACCCGTTTTGATCGTTCGCAACAATTACCAGCTTGGATTATTCAATGGTGACATCGGCATCAGCATGCCGGAAGCCGATTCCAAAGACGCGGAACTGTTTGTGTATTTTCCGGACGATACCGGAGGAGTTCGCCGTTTCCGGACCTACCAGCTCCCGGAACACGAAACGGTCTTTGCGATGACAGTCCATAAAAGCCAAGGATCCGAGTTTGATGAAGTGCTTTTCATACTGCCGGATCAAGATTTTTCTGTTTTAACCCGTGAGCTGATCTACACCGCCCTGACCCGTGCCCGCCAGAAAATTCATATTTGGGGGAATCGCGCGATTATCCGCAATGCGGTTGCCCGAAAAATCGAGCGCACATCCGGCCTGCGCGATGCATTGTGGGGTGTAAAGGAACAGATGTCAGAAGACAGAATTCGGAGAACAGAAAGAGAATAACGCAAGACAGCTGGCGGAAAGAAGAGGACTGTGAGCAAGTAACAGAATTCAGATCGATACTCAATCACGACAATAACTGCAAATTATGATATCAGTCGTTTTACTAAAGTTTTGATATTCTCAATCACCACCTGGTGATATTTGGTTTTTGATAGGCGCTATCTGCAAAATCCTCTTTTTTCCTCACTATAATATATTGTGTATTCCTCAAATTTGACACATTTTCATATTTACTGTATTTCAATTTCACGATCCTACGTTACCTCAGCATCATTCAAGCTGCTTAACCTTTAAAGGGAGGGCATAAAAGTGAAATGCCCGAAGTGTCAGTTTGATAATCGTGAAGGGGCGAGGTTCTGTGGCACATGCGGACACAAATTCGAGCTCAGCTGTCCAGAATGTGGAACTAATAATCGAGCTGAAAACAAATTTTGCGATGCATGTGGTTATAAGTTAAGACCGCCCGAAGAAGTCCCCTCGGTCGACTACTCCAAGCCCCACTCTTACACTCCCAGGTTTTTAGCAGACAAGATCCTCACCACCAGAAGCTCCATCGAAGGAGAGCGGAAATTGGTGACGGTGCTGTTTGCAGATGTTGCTAACTTTACTTCCATAGCTGAGAAGCTTGATCCCGAGGAAGTCCACCAAATCATAGATGGGTGTTTTAAGATCCTTATGGATGAAATCCATAAATATGAAGGGACGATCAATCAGTTCACTGGAGATGGAGTGATGGCTCTCTTTGGCGCCCCTGTAGCTTACGAAGATCACGCTCAAAGAGCCTGCTATTCCGCTTTGTTCATTCAGAAAGCCATCGAAGAATATAGCGAAAAGGTAAAAAAGGACTGTGGGGTGGACTTCAAAATGCGGTTAGGGCTCAACTCCGGCCCAGTAATCGTAGGTTCCATAGGGGATGACCTGAGAATGGATTACACGGCTGTTGGCGATACTACGAATCTGGCTTCTCGGATGGAAAGTATCGCCATGCCCGGCAACATCTTGGTGGCAAGGGAAACATTCAAACTTGCTAAGGATTTCTTCGAATTTCAGTCGTTGGGAAAAGTGGAATTGAAAGGAAAGGAGAAGCCCATAGAGGCCTATAAGCTCTTGAATGTCGGCGAAGTAGAAACTCGAATAGAAGCCTCAATTGCAAAGGGTCTGACCAGGTTCGTCGGCCGTAAAAATTCAATGGCCGCACTCAAAGAGGCCCTTGAAGAGGCAAAGGCAGGATCGGGCCAGGTTGCAGGAGTCGCTGGAACTCCGGGCAGCGATGAACCTGAGCCGCTTATGGCACCAGCATGGTAAGAAAGAAGAAGCGTGCCAACTGTTAAAGGAGACATATGATTGGTTCGTAGAGGGGTTCGATACACCAGATCTTCAGGAAGCCAAGGCGTTACTGGAAGAGCTGATGTGAAATTGGGACATAGAATTGCATACACCAACATATATACTACTTTTTTCTCCCTCCCAAACTAATATTAATAGAGGATGGTAGAATCCCGCATATTGTGGTCGTCCTTGTTTAACAAATGCTGCGATATCCGCTATTATATATCTGCAATCAATTCAGGCACTCAAATTTGCGTGTACCAACATATACAAACTTTGGGAGGCCCCTGAAAAGTTGTGATATCAAATTGAAAATTGAAATATTAACTCGCCTTCCAACTCCGTCGATTCAAATTAAAAAGTCACGATGGATAAACCTATCATCCAGCCTACAGT
>JASFTL010000317.1:0-5283 GCA_050053555.1 Desulfobacterales bacterium | reverse complement strand
CATCGCAACCGGGTACGGACGAAAGAACGTATCGTTTGCAGAGGATGCAAAAACGGAAATCGGGTGTCACGCCAAGGGCTGTTTTTACTATTTTCCCTTTGCGACCACTATTATTGATATCGGCGGACAGGACAACAAAATCATTAAACTCGATCCGTCTGGCAAACGTACCGGCTTTAAAATGAATCGCAAGTGCGCAGCCGGCACCGGTGCGTTTCTGGAAGAAATGGCCATGCGTCTGGATGTTTCGCTCGACGAGATGGACCGCCTGGCCAGTCAATCCGAAAATATGGTCAAACTGGGAAGCTTCTGTACTGTGTTTTCGGCCACCGAAGTCCTGGAAAATATCAGACAAGGCAAGAAATTACCGGATATTGTCAAAGGCGTCTTTTTTTCGATGATTAAGCGCGTTTTAGAGATGGATGCCCTAACTCAAAAAGTCGTTATGACCGGTGGCGTTGTGGCCCATAACCCGTTTATGGTCAAAATGACTGAAAAAATAATTGGAAGAAAAATTCTTGTACCCGACCATCCCCAGCTAACTGGGGCGATTGGTGCTGCATTGTATGCGATGGAAAATAAGCCCTAAGGCTTTGGGTTTCAGGTGTCAGTGTTCAGGTGCCAAGAGCAAGTAGGTTTCAGCTGCCGCGTTTCAGTGATTATTATTAGGCAAAGGGAGGTATCCGCTTTGTCCATGATGATGCCTCTATGCGCTGACACCTGACACCCGAAACCTGAAACCTGAATTTTGAAGTGGATAGAGGAAAGTCTGATAATGTGGGGCCATGTCATGTCAGATGAAAAAAAACCGGTCAGAAAAAAATTAAAAGCTGCATCGGAAATCAGCCGTTTTATGGCGAAATATTACCATGAACTGGATGCGGCTTCAAAAAAAGGTGAGCCCAAGATTGCGTGGTGTACCAGCGTGGGCCCGGCGGAAATCCTCAGAGCTTTGGGGTTTCTCGTATACTTTCCGGAAACTCATGCCGCCATGCTGGGTGCCACTCGCATGTCCACCGAACTTATTCCCGAAGCCAATGCCTTAGGCTACTCTCCTGACATTTGCTCTTACCTCACCGCCGATATCGGCGCTTTCTTAAAGGGTGTGACCCCCCTGAGGAAGGTTTACAAAGGAATCGAAGACATCCCCAAACCCGATGTGTTGGTTTTCAATACGAATCAATGCCGCGATGTGCAGGACTGGTTTTCCTGGTACGGCAAAAAATTTACTGCCCCTGTGTTGGGCATCTACACCCATCGTAATGTCGGTGAGGTAACCGAAGCCCATGTCGATTCAATCGCCAAACAGATGCAAGAAATCATTAAGCCGCTGGAAAACGTATCCGGCCGGTCGTTTGACCTCGAAGAATTAAAACACGTTGTTGCCCTTTCTCGGGAATGCTCCCAGTTGTG
Organism: Desulfobacterales bacterium; assembly: GCA_050053555.1. Taxonomy (GTDB): domain Bacteria; phylum Desulfobacterota; class Desulfobacteria; order Desulfobacterales; family JAHEIW01; genus JAHEIW01. Next base: position 3,870 of record JASFTL010000317.1, on the reverse strand, counting down.
GAGGGAAGTACTTGAAACGGCGACTGCCAAACCGTCTCCTCTAACATTTTTTGACGGTACGACGCTTATGGGCCCGGCGGTGGTGGGCCGGGGAACCCAAAAGGCGGTGGATGTCTATAAAATCCTGCTGGCTGAATTAAAAGAGCGGATCAAAAACAAGGAAGGCGCTGTCGGAAACGAGCGCTTCAGGCTTTACTGGGACGGCATGCCGGTATGGGGCCGATTGCGGGCCCATTCGGAGCTGTTTGCAGACCTGCAGTCCAACGTTCTGGCTTCGACCTACTGCAACAGCTGGATCTTTTCTGCCCTGGATGAAAACGATCCATTCAACAGCATGGCCAGAGCATACACGGAGCTGTTTATCGTGCGCTCTGACGCTGAAAAAGAAACCTACATCAAAAGGATGCTCGAACTGTTCAAAATCGACGGCGTCATATATCATGATGCGAAAACCTGCCCCAATAATACCAATTGCCGTTACGGGATGCCGCAACGCCTTGAGCAGCAAACCGGCGTGCCCAGTTTAATTATTAACGCCGATCTCAATGATATGCGAATGATTTCAGATGAGCAGACCAAGACAAATGTCGAGGCATTTATCGAACAGCTGGAAGAAAACCAGACCTGAGTCGAGCGTTTCAAATTTAAAAAAAGAAAAAGTTTTTATTCTTAAGGAATCCTACCGTTTTTAATTTTTTAAATTCGAAACCCCAATGGGGATTGCCGATCTTACCTCATCTACGGCGTCAGATGCCGTTCCGCATAGAAAACTATAGCGGAACGACACCTTCCTTGTAGCTGAGGCAACCTCGACAATCGCTCAACCCAGGACCCGAGTCGAGCGTTTCAAATTCTAAAAAAGGTGGAGGTGAAGCTATGGGTTTCTGGCTCAATCTAGGTCAAATCCAAAAAATCAACGCAAAAAAGTTTCCCAAAACGGTGGCGTTGAAGGACGCGCAGCGCGCATTTACCTATCCGGAAATGAACACCCGCATCAACAAACTGGCCAGCAGCCTGATTTCTCTCGGCTTGCAAAAAGGTGATAAATTAGCGGTTTTGCTTGAAAACTGCATCGAAATCTGTGAATTATTTCTGGCAACAGCCAAATCGGGCATCATTATTGTGCCCATTAATTTTCGCCTTGTCGGCTCCGAAGTTGAGTACATTGTTAACAATTCAGACGCCAAAGCATTTGTTGTTCATGACCAATTCGCAGAAACAGTAGAGCCCATCCGGACAGATTTGAAGAACATCCCGTCCGAAAATTATGTCATTGTCGGAAAGCCGCAAGAGGGGTATCGGCCCTATGAAGAATTTATACAAGATTCACCGGATGATGAGCCTGCAACAGAAGTTGTCCCCCGGGATACCTGGATTTTAATCTACACTTCCGGTACCACCGGCAAACCCAAAGGTGTCATTCGCTCGCATGAGTCTCATATTGCCTATTACCTGCACAATGCGGTGGACTTTGATTTCAATGAACATGATGTGTGCTTGAATGTCATGCCCCTTTGCCACATCAATTCCATCTTTTTTACGTTCACATTTTTGTATATCGGCGGGTCAGCCTATATCCATCCCGCCCTAAACTTTAAGCCTGAAGAGATCCTGGAAATCATTGAACGTGAAAAAATCACGTTTATTTCTCTGATCCCAACCCATTATAACTTAATTCTCAATGCGCCTGAAGAAGCTAAAAAGCGGCAAGTCAACTCCATTCGCAAACTGCTCTGCTCTTCGGCACCGGGCAGAAAAAGCATGAAACAGGCGGTGATGGAATTTTTTCCAGGCGTAAAACTCTATGAAGCCTACGGTTCGACCGAAGCCGGCATGGTGACCATCCTGAAGCCCGAATATCAGATGACCAAACTGGGCTCCATAGGATTTGAATGCATCGGCACGGATTTTATAAATATCCTGGATATCGACGGCAACCAGGTGCCCATTGGAGAAATCGGCGAATTATACTCCCGGGGTCCCATGCTGTTTGACGAGTACTACAAATTGCCCGAACAAACGGCTGAATCGTTTAAAGACGGATTTTTCTCAGCCGGTGACATGGCCCGACAGGACGAAGATGGTTTTTATTACCTGGTCGATCGCAAAAAGAATATGATCATCACCGGAGGGGAAAATGTTTATCCCAGCGAAATAGAGGAAGTTGTCGGCAATCTTGAAGGCGTATTTGACTGTGCGGTCATTGGACTGCCCGATGAGAAATGGGGCGAAAGAGTTGCAGCCGTTGTAATTCGCAAACCGGGTTATGATGACCGCAATTTAAGTGAGCAAGATGTTATCCAAAGCTGCAAAGGCAAAATGGCTGGTTACAAGTGCCCCAAGCAGGTTGTATTTATTGGTGAAAAGGAAATGCCCCGCACCGGTACCGGGAAAATACTGCATCGCCTATTAAGAGAAAAATTCAGTTAAGCGCCCGACAAGGCCTCTAAACATCATCGGTACTGCAATCTTTCAAAGCCGCCACGCTTGAAACGGTGGAAACAAAATAAGGTACCATAATGGTCAGCCCTATTTTCAACCAGCAGAAAAAATTTAATCCCCCCTGCAGAAGGACATCCCCCTGATTGACTGCGACTAAAATAGGGCCCACTAGTGCGGAGACCTTTACGGCACGCCAACATACCGGTCTGGAAAATGCAAGACGCATCCAATTCTTTATCATTTTCTGAATATAACCTTAATCTGATTAATTTGAGACGCTGGGAAGTTTCTATTTGCAATCCATTTGGCGACAACCGCAGACAACTTCAGGTCCCCAAGGGGTACCGGAGTCCCATGCGGATCTTCCAAGGATAGAGAATAAAAAACCCCCAACCGCGAATTTAGTGAGTGAACATTTTTCCTTGTATCTATTCCTCCAGATAATCCTTTAAATCTACCTCTCCCCAACCGATCGGCCACGCGCGTTCATAATTTTTTCGTTCTTCTGCTCGATAGGGAACCGGTTTGGTGGCATCTATGGCCCACTTCCCGACAACGGAAGGCAACCGCGTTTTGTGCGTATGCGGAAATGCACCTTGAACGGGTGTTGCACTGGGGTCAAAAGGCCAGATACGGGCGTTGTTTATGATCGTTGCGTGTTTACTTGGATCGACGCGAGTCGAAAGAGCGTACAGGATATCCCGGTAGTCATAAATATCGATGTCCGGATCAACCGCGATTGCCATTTTCATGTTGGCCCATGGTGCTCCTAAAGCGGCCATCAGCGCATCGGTCACCTGACCGTCCATGGCTGGCTCGACTTGAATGATCACGACCTGCGCCGCACCTCCCTGGGGAAAATGAACATCGTGAATGTTTAATCCCATGGATTTGATGCGCTCAAAAATAATAGCTTCATGAAAGAGCCGGGGCATCTCCTGGTGATCCGTAAAAGGCGTTGTCTGAACATGTCGAAAAATGGGATCCTTGCGCATGGTTATGGCCGTAATTTCAAAAACCGGTTGTTGTTGATCGTAGGGGCAAAAAAGTGCATTGGGTCCTGGATTGGGCCCATCCTGCGCCATGCGGGTGGGACTGACCAACCCCTCAATAATAATCGAGGCATCCGCCGGCACCACAAGATCCACCGTTTTACAGCGGGTAACGATCCCGGTTTGCCCGGTAATGGCTTCAAACAGCTCCAGCTCGCAAAAATCCTCATGGGGATATGAATAACAGCAGGCCAGTTCCCAGGCTGGGTGCGCACCGATGACCACCGCCTGGGGCATGGGCGTTTCCTGCTCGCGGTACTTTGCCAGGATTTGGTTGGCGGTGGGTGTGACAAACGACGTCACCATCTCATTGCGACTCAGAACGCCACAACGCGGGAACATCTGGTTTAATTTACCTGTATCCGGGTGTCGCTGC
>JASFTL010000316.1:0-5290 GCA_050053555.1 Desulfobacterales bacterium | reverse complement strand
AATATGAAAAACCCAATATGGAGCAGGCCGTTTTGCAAACCATTGCCCCGATTTTTTATGGATCGATGCCGAATTTGGGATTATACAGCATGCCCGACGGCCCGGTGGCCAATCCGGGCGATATGCTGCCGCAGGGAAAAATTGAGGAATCCAAACAAGCATTCGAACAGATGGCCGAATACGCCATCAAGGATATGGTCTACGTCGGCAGCGAGCTCTATGAAAAAGCGGGCGCCGACGGTATCAATTTTGATACCACCGCCGCTGCGGGCGATGCCGAATTTTATGCCGCCCTAAAAGCCGCCGAGATCCTGCATGACAAATATCCTGAGATGGGTATCGAAATGGGTATGTCGGGTGAATTCATATTGGGGATGCACAGTGAAATCGAATACAATGGAGTGCGTCTGGCCGGGCTTTACCCCCAGGACCAGGTCAAGCTTGCCGAACAAGCCGGGGTGACGATCTTCGGACCGGCGATTAACATCAGCACCAATGAATCTCTCCCCTGGAACCTGGCACGCTCCATCGTCTTTACCAAAGCCTGTTCCGAAGCCGCGGAAATACCGGTTCACGCCAATTTAGGAATGGGTGTCGGCGGGGTACCGCTAACCCTGACGCCGCCCCTGGATGCCCTATCACGGGCCTCAAAAGCCCATGTCGAAATATGCCGGCTGGATGGGTTGTAGGTTGGCGTCGGTGATCCGATCGGGATGCACGCTGCACATGCAGTCGTCTCGGGGATGGGCGGTATACGCACTGCCGGAGATCTGGTAGCGCGTTTGCAATTGAACCGGGGAATGCGAATCGATGCAGCCAAAAAATATGTGGCCGAAAAATTGGGCGTTTCGGTGTTGGAGCTGGGTGATACGATTGTCATGAGCGAAATCCGGGAAGAATTGGATATCGGTCGGATCAGTGAAACGCCGGCAGTTGCCAAAGGGATTGACGCCAAGTTCAGGATCGCGGAATTGTTAGATTTGAAAATCAACAGTGTCAACATGTTTATGGAAAGAGTGGGTATTCGGTCCTATCAAGCATTTAAATAGACGACGCGTATAAAACCCAAACTGCTTCGATCTGATTAAAATTTCACTACTTGCTAGAACCTGAATTTTTTAAGAAAGGAAAGCAAAATGAGCGAAAAACTATTTAAAGAAGCGATAGAGGCCATTTTAAAAGGGGACGCCGACAAGGCAACCGACGTGGCCAAACGAGGGTTAGATGAAGGGCTGAATCCTTTAGAATTGATGGACAAGGGATTTATCCCAGGCATCAATCAGGTGGGTGATCTGTTTGAAACCGGCAGACTTTTTCTCCCGCAACTGGTTTATTCAGCGACGGCAATGGAAAAGGCCACCGAAATCATTAATGCTGCAATTCCCGAAGAAAAAGCCTCGGCCACCGGCAAGGTCGTGGTTGGAACTGTTGAGGGGGATGTCCATGATATCGGCAAGACGATTGTTGTCGCCCTCTTTAAGGCCAATGGATTTGAAGTGCTCGATATTGGGCGCGATGTGCCGATTGAACGTTTTATCGAGGAGGCCGAAAAGTTTGGTGCCAATATTATCGGCTCCAGCACACTGTTAACCACAACAATGGCGATGCAAAAACAACTGGAACAAGACCTGAAAAAGGCCGGTCTAAGAGAGAAGTATAAAACCATTGTCGGCGGGGCCCCGGTAACTCAGCGCTGGGCAGATCGAATCGGTGCCGACGCCTATGCTCAGGATGCCGGCGATGGTGTTCGGAAAGTAAAGCAACTGCTGACCACCTAAGGCCAATTTGAATCAAATGTCTGGGAAATCTTACCGATGCGATTGAAGAGCAAACTGAACATCATTTCGGAAGCAGACATGCAGTGGATTCACGAGGCGTCCCTTCAGATTTTGGCAGAGACCGGTATCGTTTTCCACAGCGAAGAAGCGTTGACCATTTGTAAAAAGCATGGCGCAAAGGTCGATGGCAGTACCGTTTGCTTCCCGAAGGACCTTGTGAGCCGGGTGCTCGAATCTTCCCCTAAAACTTTTCGCTGGAAGGCCAGAAACGATGATCACTGCGTAACGGTCGGTGATGAAAACGAAAAATTATTAATCCAGCCCAATTCGGGCCCCGTATTTATCCAGGATCTGGATCATGGACGTCGAAAAGCGACCCTAAAGGATTTTGGCAATATTATCAAACTTTGCCAGGCCAGCGAGATTGTAAACCTTGTCGGTTCATTTCCGGTGGATCCGGGCGATATCAACCCGGATCAAAAGCATTTGTACATGATGTACGAAATTCTCAAAAATACGGACAAGCCCCTGATCGGCTTTGAAACCGATGGGCCTAAGGTTCGCCAAACACTTGATATGGTTGCAATCGCCATGGGGCAAACAAATTTTTTTCTCAATTATCCCTGCGTTGCCGTCGGCCTGGCCCCCTTAAGTCCTCTGGCGTATGACCGCGCCACCTGTGAGACCATTATTCAATACGCCAAACAAAACCAGCCGGTTTTTTTCACCGCAGCGATTATGGCCGGCTTTTCGGGGCCGATCAGCCTGTTCGGAACGACGATTTTACACAATGCCGAAGTTCTGGCGGGAATTGCACTGGCCCAATTGGTCAACCCCGGTAATCCGGTGGCATACTCGATTGGCTCGACGGTCGCTGATATGAAAAACGGAAATTTCATTGCCGGCTCCCCTGAGATGATGCTGATTCATCTGGCAGCAATGCAGATGGGCCTGACGTATTACCGCCTACCCACCCGCTCCATGTGTGGTATGACCGACTCAAAAATCGTTGACTGCCAGGCCGGTTATGAAACCATGCAGAACTTGATGCTGGGTGTCCTGGGCGGTGTTCACATCATTTTTGAATGTCTGGGTATTTTAGATGCCGCCATAACAACATCCTATGAAAAGCTGATGGTCGATCTGGAGATTCTGAGCCGCGTCGTACGAGTCCGAGAGGGACTCGATACAACCGGCAAAAAACAGGCCTTGAAGATCATCCAGGAAATGGGACATGAGCCGGGATATATCAGCCATATGGACACCCTCACAAATTTCCGTAACCGCTGGCGGCCAAGACTGTCTGAATGGGCTGCATATGAAGATTGGCAGGCGTCCGGCTCGCTGGATGTTGCCGCCAGGGCCAATCGGCAATACAAAGAAATCCTCGAAACAACACCGCAATCCTTAATTGACCCGCAAGTGGATAACGCTCTTCAAGCGTATATCAGAAATACGGCTTAAATCATATGAACACCAGCGTTATATTTTGACGCTCAAACATCTTCCAGTAAAAGCCACCGAAAGGTTAAATCGTATGGCTGCCGCCGAAATAAAAAAAATTACCGTGGTCGGGCCGGGAATGATGGGTCATGCCATTGCTCAGGAATTTGCCTCGGCCGGATATGATGTCATGCTCTGCGGAAGATCAGACAAACGTCTGCAGCAGGCCCTTCAAAAGATGGAGCGCAACCTCAAAGAGCTGGCCGGGTGGGACATCATTTCGAGTGAGGAGGTACGACCGACGTTGGATCGAATCCAAACGACCACAGCACTTGAAGAGGCCGGAGCAAGTACTGATCTGGTTGTCGAGTCCATTATCGAAGATCTGGAAGTTAAACAGCAATTATTCAAAAATCTAGATCGCATATGCCCGCCCCACACCTTATTGGCGAGCAATACCTCCAGCCTGTTGCCCAGCGATTTAGGTGCTGCCACCCGCCGACCCGATCGTGTCTTGATTGCCCACTACTTCAATCCGCCCTATTTAATGCCCCTGGTGGAAATCGTACGCGGGAAATCAACTTCAGATGAAAGCATCGACACGGTCTATCACCTGATGGAAGCGATGGGCAAAAGTCCTATCATCTGTCAAAAAGAAGCGCATGGATTTATTGCCAACCGACTTCAGCTGGTATTGTGGCGCGAAGCATTTAATATTGTTCAGCGCGGAATCGCAAGCCCCCAAGATGTGGATCTGGCAGTTAAAAACAGTTTTGGACGCCGTCTGGGCACGGTTGGGCCTTTTGAGCTTTATGAATATATTGACGGTTATGATTTAACACTGCAATGTGAAAAATACATTCTACCGGACATGGATACGTCCAATGAACCCTATCCACTTCTACTTGAAAAGGTGAAAAAAGGAGAATTGGGCGCAAAAACCGGAAGGGGTTTCTATGAATGGACGCCCGAGTTTACCGAAGCATGGCGCAAAAAGATCATAAAAGCCCTTGTTCATTTCCGCAAAACCCAAAACGAATGATTTATTTCACCACAGAGACGCAGAGAGCACAGAGATTTTTTTATTGTTCAGATTTTAAGTGTATGGTCGAAACGTAAAAAACAGAACAAAAATAGGGTTATGAGCTTCGCCGCTGATCTAAGATATTAATCATAATTTTGTTTGAGGGAGAAATGCATCATGCAGACCTCCGTGAAGGGAACCCGTGTGCTGATCACCGCCGCTGCGTCAGGCATCGGGTATGCTTTTGCAAAAGCCTTCGTTGAAAATGGTGCCAAGGTGCACATCTGTGACATCCGTGAAGATCTGCTGGCAGACTGCAAAAAGACCCTGCCGAATGTCGGTGCGACGCTCACGGATATCGCCGACCCGGCTCAGGTAGATCGGCTCTTTGATGAGGCCGAAAACCATCTGGGCGGTCTGGATGTCTTGATAAACAACGCCGGCATTGCAGGGCCGACAGCCGCCGTCGAAGATGTCACGCCCGAAGAATGGGACCGCACCATGGCGATCAACATAAACGGCCAATTTTATTGTGCCCGTCGGGCCGTACCGCTCATCAAAGCTGCCGGCGGCGGCTCCATCATCAATATGGCGTCTTCAGCCGGGATCCTCGGCTACCCGATGCGCTCACCTTACGCCGCCTCCAAATGGGCCGTAATCGGCTTAACCAAAACCATGGCAATGGAATTGGGCGAATTCGGCATTCGCGTCAATGCCATCTGCCCAAACGCTGTTGAGGGCCCGCGCATGGATGCGGTCATCACAGCCGAAGCGCAGGCCAAGGGTATTTCGGAAAAAGAAGTCTATGAGCGCTTGGTGCAGGGCACATCGATGCGAACATTCGTCAGTACCGATGATGTGGCCAATCTGGTACTGTTCATTTGCGCAGAGGCTGGAAATAAAATATCCGGCCAGGCACTGAGCGTCGACGGCCATACCGAAACGTTGCGTGGATAAATAATTGAGGGGCAAGCTAGTATTGTGTCCCATAAAAATATTGCAAAAATCGTGTGGTATATTTTAGTTCAGTTGAGGTCTTTAAACA
>JASFTL010000315.1:0-5292 GCA_050053555.1 Desulfobacterales bacterium | reverse complement strand
GGTGCCGACACCGTTCAATACCGTCGTCTCAGCCCTTGTGCGTGCAAAAGAGAAACGACTTGGTCTGCGGTGAAGCTAAACAGTTTTAACAAACGGACTCCGAATTTAGTGCAATAACGTTCAAAATCGCTGTAATTCTACTTTAGTATCTCTTTAATTTTAATAAACCCCTCTGCCCGCAGTTGAGGTCGGCAGAGGGGTTTCCATATTAAATAAACGATTATCCCGCCACCGGGTGTCCCTGGCCATAGCGCTTGACTTTATACACTTTGCATTGAAACGTCCGCAGCGGCCAGGAACCCAATGCTTCATCGCATTCCTCCTCGGCACTGGAGGTGCAAACGTTGATGTTGGACACCCACACGCCGTGCAGCCAGGGTTCTTCGCCCGGCATCTCCGGATACCACCACCCATGCTGGGCGTGCACCACACGGAAATCGATATCCTCGAAGATTTGAACTTTTTGCATGACGCGACCATGCTGCGTTTCGATCCAGGCCCAATCGCCATCAGAAAGTCCCAGCTCTTTGGCCGTGTCGGGATGGATCTGCATGTTCGCCCAGGGGTATTTTTTGCGAAGTTTTTCGATCTGGCGAAGCTCGGAGTGAAAGAATGGATGAAAGCGACCGCCGGTGATCAGAATCAACGGATATTTTTCAGAAAGCTCCGGAGTTCGCAGCGGACTTTCCGGAGGCTCCTGATAGTAGGGCAATGGATCATAACCCAGTTTCTGCATTACCGTTGAAGAAAGCTCGATCTTTCCAGTGGGGGTGCCGAAACCGCCCATTTTTTCATATTTTTTGTATTCCCATTTCTCAGGCTCCCAGCGGCCCATTTCGAGTAGTTTTTTGAAAGTCAATCCCATGGGTTCGAGGCGATAATCATAATAGGCCTCCACGGTCTCCCATGGCCAGTATTCTTGCTGACCCAGACGAATGCCCAGCCCGCGCCAGAAATCAAAGTCCGTGCGCCGATCGTGTTTGCCCGGAATCGTGGGCGGCACGGCGGCCTCGCCGGCCGCAATAACCGGTGTCGTATTGTGAAAATTCCATAAAAAATCACGCTCCTGCCACATGGCACTCGGCAGGACATAGTCTGCCAGCTGCGCACTGGGCGTCATAAAATAGTCCACCACCACATAAAGATCCAGGCTTTTCAAAGCTTTATGGACCAGTTTGGTATTGGGTATTGTTACCATGGGGTTTGACGAGAGCGTAATCAGAGCGCGCACGGGGTAAGGCTCGCTGTGAGCAATCGCCTTATAAAGCGATGGGGCAGGGGCCATGCAGGTATAGCCGAACATATCACAGCGTTTGCCCCACACCCGTTCCACATTGCTCTGGACCATTTCGTAGCCGGGCCAGCTATAGAGTTTAAATTGATTGCCCAGAATTTTTGCACGCTGTTCGACCGGCAAAGCTTCGGGCATTTCAATCTCATGTTCGGTGATAAACGGTGCCGGACCCAGCAGCTCCTCTCCGCCTTGAATATCGACATTGCCCACAATGGCCGAGATGATGTGACGCGCAGCGATGGCACCGTAGGAATTCGGTTGATGCGCCACCCCCATGCCCTCCATGGCACAGGAAGGGGTTTGCGTGGCAAACATACGGGCGGCCGCATGGATCTGGTCTGCCGGCACCCACGTAATCTCGGTCACTTTATTCAATGGATATTCTTGTGCCCGTTGTGTGAGCGCGTCAAATCCATGGCACCATTTCGTGACAAACTCCTTATCGTAGAGACCTTCTTCGATAATGACATTGATCATGCCCAGCAACAGGGCGCAGTCCGTCCCTGGTCGGAGCTGGAGCCACAAATCCGCCGCTTCGGCTGATTCCGAACGTCGGGGATCGATAACGATGAGTTTAGCGCCCTTTTTCTGGGCACGTTCGATACCTTCCCAGATGGTCTGATGGGAGTGCGGCGGATTGCGGCCGATGAGCATCACACAGCGGGTGTTCAGCAGCTTTTCGATGTGCATCCAATAAGGCCACCAACCGAAGAGGGTGGTGGCCACCACTGCCGAATTGCCATGGCAGATTTGGGCCTGGCCGCACTGGTTGGGACTGCCGAAAAGATTCAGAAAACGTGAGTTGAGTTCTTCGTATGTGCGGCTGGTGCCGGCCGTAACCCCTAAAGTTTCGGCGCCATACCGATCCTTTAGTGCCTGTAGTTTGCCGGCGATTTCATTCAGGGCTTCCTCCCACGTGATTTGCTGCCATTTGTTTTCGCCTTTTTCACCAACCCTTTTGAGCGGATAATTCAAGCGGTCCGGATGATAAAACCGTTCTAAATCCGAGGCCCATTTGCGCGGGCATTTCTTGATGGGTGAGGTGCTGACGTTGACGATCTGATTGTCTTCCACTTCGAGCTCAAGACGGCAGCGCGGTTTGCATCGGAAACAGATGCAATGCTTGATTTGTTTGGCCATTCTGTCACCTCCGAATCGTGCAAAATCCAGATATTAATTCAAGCTGGCGTTTTGCACTATTTAGAATACTTTTTTTATGAATGGGTTATCTGTTTAAGTCAACTGATATGATTTTATAAAATATATAAGTTTTTCTTATATGTTGCTGAGTTGGGGTATTGGATAATGATGACGTGTTGGAATGTTGGGTATAAAGGACTAAAATGGTTTCAATTTGTCTGCGGTGGATGAATCAAAAAATCTGATAGGTCTTTTTTAAGGCCGCTTTTCGTAAAAATTTGCCAGAATGGGATGATACAATTTCACACCAAAATGATCATAATACGGTTCACATTTCGAAAGCAGCAGGAAAGAAATGTTCTTGTTCAGGTGTTTTCTTTGTTCATCGAGGGTATCAAAATTGCCGCCGCCTTTTGAAATGATCAGGTCGGACCGGCGCACCAAATCGTTCACTTCACTCGAGCATCTGCTCAACAGGGTGCCCGGCAAGGGCCCATCGATGCCGTTTTCGATAACGGTTACGATCTCGTCTAGGCCGACTGTTTTTGCCTCATTTAATGTTGCATCATTAAGGGTGGGCACACTTCTCACCACAAAAACAATCTCCGGTTGATGTATTTTTTTTATGGTTTCGATCAGCAACCTGTCGAACACAATTTCGCCAGCGTTGTCGCCGAAAATCAAAAGATGTTGGGTTTCCTGTAGCTGTTGTCTGAACTTTGAATAATTCTCATTTGAAAGTGGCGCCTTTACTTTTTCGGTTATTGAATTTTCAATCGTCAAAGCCTTATCGGCCACCATCAGATCCATAGAATTTCCTAGTATGGATAGCTTGACGGCAAGCTTTAGCGGATCAGCGGCTTCATTCACCATTTTTTCTAGAAACGGGTACAGCGCCTTTATCTTTTCGTTTTGGCTTAATTTTTCTGTATAAAACGGATCGGGGGAGTTGACCTTTTTGACAATTTTTTTCCATACATTTTCGATGACTTCCGCGCTGGTGGTATCCCAAAAAAGGCCTCGCAATGCCGGAATTTCAAGAATTTCCGTGTATAATGCTTTAACGGAATTCTCATCGAGGGAAAGTTTTTTAATCGCTGAGATGGTCATCTTTAAGATGCAAGATATGCAATCTGGTCTGATTAACATACGATTATCTTCCGCGTTTGAAACAGCTTCTAAACTGAATTAAGGAAACATTGCGGCGCAAGCTTCGTCTGTGGCATGAAACCGCATTATCGTTTTTGCTAAATTTGATTTTGTAACATCTGATCCATCAATTGGGCTGCCCGCGCAGCAAATGCTTGCTCATTAATATGATGATCCACTTCTTCAATTTGGATCCGAGGATCGAGCCTTTCCCGCAAGCGTTGCGTGAAAAACCGGTTTATGGGTGGGTCATACAGGGGGCCGCCTTCACAATCCGCTTCGGACCATCCCTGTAAAGGGATTAATATTTTGATATTCGATGCGTCTTTATTTAATTTTTCCGTTAGTTGATCCGCCAGTGTTCGCGTTTCGTCTTGATTCAGTCGGATGGCTGAACGGAAATCATAAAAAAAGATCTTCCGATTTTTATATTGTTCCGGAATCGCCTGCCGGGTGAACTCCAGAACCGCACAATCCAGCCCGCCGGGAACCACCAGCCGGGGGATGGATTTTCCGGCAGCCGGTTCGAATCGTTGGGGCCCGATATCGCCGCAATATCCGTCCAGCAGATGATCGGCCAGTTCATGGGTGGCCAGGTCAAGAATGCCGTGAAAATAACCTTCAGCCGCCAATTCCTCCATGGCCATACCCCCGGTGCCGTTGGCATGGAATCCAATCACCTCATAACCCAGCTCCTGTAGCGCATGCCGAGTTGCCTCGGCTCCCTGTGTAATAAATCCAAAGAAGGGCAGGGCAATCCTTTTTTTCTTTTCTTCAGGCTGCCAGCGACTTTGGACCATGCCGCAGATCGCAGCGGCAGCTTTATCCAGGATGCGGCCCGAAATACTGTTCACACCCAGCAGGTCGGCAACACTGTGTATCATGGTAATATCTTTGGTGCCGACCGTTTTTGCCATGTTACGGGATGCCACGGTGGAAACCATAACCTTGGGCACACCTAGCGGGAGCTCATGCATAATGCGCGTTCCCATATGGGTGCCGGTGCCGCCTCCGGCCGAGATTATTCCTGCAATTTCATTATCCTCATGGAGCTTCTTGATTCGGGCTTTGGCTTCCTGGATCATGGCATCAATTGCCGCATCTCTGCTCTTTTGCACCGCCGTGTAGTTTTCGATAACCAGGCTGTATAAGTCCAGATCAACCGGGGCAGGCGATGGTGCTCTGGTACCGACATTGATCGTCAAGGCGTTTAGGCCCTTTTGTTCAATGCGGTCTTTGAGAAAGACATGTTCTTCAGCTTTGGAATCGAAGGTGCCGACAACCGCGACAACTGGTTCTTTTTCCATGTTAATTCGCAATCTTTTTTGTTTTGTTGTTATAGGTGATTTGCATTGGCCCGGCTGAATCCCCCCCGGGGTTGCTATGCGGCATTCAACAGGTCGAGCGTCCAACCCTTCCGGGTTCTGACCTCTGTCATCTGTATCCCAATAACCAACAACTGATAACCAATAACATTTAGTCTAAATTTTATTTAGACTAAAGAACCCGTCCTTATGCCAGACTAAAGGGGCTTTTCCTGTATCGTTCTGATCGACCACTCTTCCGATGAAAAGGCGGTACCCTTTGATTTCTTCGGTGCTTTCGACTTCGCACGCCATCCAGGCGGCCGCTCCGTCCGGAATCAAGGCCTGAGCGCTGGCTCCAGGGCTTGCTTTAATGGAAAAACGTTTAAACTTGTCTTGCTCTGC
>JASFTL010000314.1:0-5311 GCA_050053555.1 Desulfobacterales bacterium | reverse complement strand
GCTGTCATCATGACAACATCCAGATCGGGACATTCTTCTGCGGTCTTTTGTAAGACCTCAACACCGTCCATTTCGGGCATCTTTAGGTCTAAAAGCATCAGCTGATAGGTCTTTTGGGACAATTGGCCCAAAGCTTCCGGACCGGATGCAGCCATATCGACGGCAAAGCCTTCAACTTCTAGCCATTCTTTTAAAGAATCGCGCACAACCATTTCATCATCCACGACTAAGATGCGAAATTCTTTGCGTGCCTTCTCTGGAATTTGAATAGCCCCTGTGGGGCATATCTTTTGACATTCAGCGCAGCGGGTGCACACGGTGTAATCGATGATGTAAGCATTGGGAATCGCATGGGGAATCGGAAGATATATCGCTTTGCGGGCTCCCAGGCCGGCATTGAATTCATCCGGGACCTCAACCGGGCAAACGTCAACGCATTCGCCACAACCCGTACAGAGATCCGCATTCACCCAATTCGGATGTTCTTTCAGTGTGACTTGAAATTGGCCCGGTTCCCCTTCGATGGAAACAAGCTCTGTGGATAACGAAATGTCGATGTTTTCATGAAACAACCCTTTGCGAAGACAATACTGTGAACTGGCATCCCGGTCCACCAGCGGAAGCATTTTACACATCCCGCAACGGTCGGTGGGAAACTGGTAATCGAGCTGGCTTAAGATCCCCCCCATATGGGGTGAACGATCAATGAGGGTAACGCCGTAGCCAAACTCCGCCAAATCCAGAGCTGCTCTGATACCACCGATACCCGCTCCGACAACCAGCGCTTTGCCGATTTTTTTAGCCATACCAAGTTACCTCTTATTCATCCTTTCCTAAGTAATTTGCGACCTGCCGACGCCCACCACCTCGGGAAATTCTTCCTCATAAAACACCGACAGGGGGGGGTCTTGCTCGATGCTTTTTCCGGCTTCATATTCAAATGCCTTCTGGGTGTCCTGAGCCACGGAGCGAAAGAGCTCCATCACCGGAATGTCATTGGGACAGGCATTCGAACATTGGCCGCACCCTACACAGGCCGTGCTCATATGCGCCAATCGGGTTAAATGGAAAAAGAGCGTATCGGTCGGCATTTTAATGAGGCCTTTGCGATTGGCCCATCGCAAGTATTGGGACGGATCATGGTTGAACACATCGGTTACGAAAACACATTCCTTGCAGTAACACACCGGACAAGCCACTCGGCAGTTATAGCAATTCATACATTTGGCAAAATAAGCCGTCATTTTTTCCAGACTATTGGTGGCCTCGCGTGTTTTGACAAACATTTCATCCCGGTAAGCCCTGCGTTTGGCAACCATAGCGCTGATGACCTCCTGGCGCGAACGGGGCTCCGAAATTTCGGCCAGACTGATCTGATTTAAAAGGTCTGTCCCGGATACACTTTGAGATTGAACCCAAAGATAATCTTCGACCTCAACACCAAATAGACCGATCAGGATGTCCGCATTCACAGGTACCGGGTTTTCGCAAGATTTACACGCGGATGCGAAGGGGGCACCTTCTATTTGCGATAAGTTTCCATCCAATACGCTTTGATAGAAGCGCACAGTTGATTCGGTTCCGTGTTGCTCAACATATTGAAAGTAGTCTTTGTTTTGAAATGCGCCCAGGCAGTCAAGGCCGATTAGAACCACTTCATCGGTCTGACCTTGCTTGAGCTTTACCAGTTCGACAAAGGCTCGAATCTCGCAGGGGCGTAACACCACCGCAACTTTAGACCCAATGGGTTTGCGCGTCAGCCGGGAGACAATTTTAGCGGCATTCATGGGGAATGCCGGTGCCAGGGGATCAACACCGTTAAGGTGATCAGGATCCGTCACCAGGGTCGGCATCACCATTTTTTTTATCGGAAAATGCTGCGGCACCAAAATGGCGCTGATATCATCGGTTTCCAAAATGCGCTTAAAAAATCCTCGTAAAGAGCTTAAAATATCTTTGCCTTGCACCTCGATTTTTCCCGTAACTGCCATCGGCACCTCCGGCTTTTGTTATCCGTTATTGGTTATTTGTTATTCGTTTGGTGTTGAAAATTTTTGTTGGATGTCTTCCTGATACCGAATAAATTTCCTCAACTCACAATTTGTAACACCCAGCGTGCAACCCGCAACTCAAATGACCATTTTGAGCTTTGCCTGACTGGGTCCCAAGGCCTTCACCTGGTCGACAAGTTCACCCATAATTTCGGCAAACTGAATCCCATCGCTGGCTCCAATCCAGGTTAATCGAAGCCGTTCGGGCTCAAAGCCGAATTGGGGAAGAATTTCTTTTAAAAGCTTGATGCGCCGCCGGGCTTTATAATTACCGTTGATATAATGACAGTCACCCGGATGACAGCCGCTGATCAGCACACCGTCGGCCCCCTCCAAAAAAGCCTTGATGACATACTGGAGATCCACCATGCCGGTGCACATGACCCGGATCATACGTATATTTTTAGGATAGATCAGCCTGGAGGTGCCGGCCAGGTCTGCTGCCGTGTAAGTGCACCAATTACAGACAAAAGCAAGGATTGTGGGTTCGAAATTTCGCATACAGATCTCCTCTTTTAAAATTTGAAACGCTCAATGTCCTTTCAGCGTCCCAACTGAGAGACGGTTTCTAAAATGCCATCAATTTCGGCAAAAATCTGTCTGCTCTGGAAATGGCGGCTGCGAGCGGCTCCGCTGGGGCAATGCGCAGAGCAGCTGCCGCATCCCTTGCACACCGCCTCATTGACGACCGAGACGCCACGGCGCTCATCAAATTCAATCGCAGTGTATGGGCAAAGTTCAATACACGTCTGACATCCAACACAAGTATCCGGGTCGATCCAGGATATCGTCGGGGAAATATCGACCGTTCCCCGGGTGGCCAGCGATATGGCCTTTGCTGCTGCTCCGGATGCCTGGGAGACGGTATCCGGAATATCCATTGGTTTCTGGCAACACCCGCAAAGGTATACGCCATCTGTTGCTGTATTCAGCGGCCCCAGCTTTGGATGTTCTTCAAGAAAGAATCCATCGGCTCCCAGATTGACCCCCAGAATGCGGCCCACCTCGGCGGCGTCTTTGCGGGCCTCGATGGCCGTACACAGAATCACCATATCGACCGGAACCCGCAATGTCCTTCCCAGCAGCGTGTCTTCAGCCACGGCAATGAGTTTTCCCTCTTCATCGAGACGGCTCGCATTGTCCGTAATCTCGGCAACCTTGCCCCGTATGAAAATCGTTCCCTCTTCCTGACAGCGACGGAAAAATTCCTCATAGCCTTCACCAAAACAGCGCATGTCAATGTAAAAATCGTAAACCTGGGTATCATGTCCCGCTTTTTCTTTGATGAGATGGGTATATTTTAGGGCATACATACAGCACACCCGTGAGCAGTATTCGTGGTAATTGACATCGCGACTTCCGATACAGTGGAGAATGGCGACATTTTTTGGGGTTCGCGTGAATTCACCGTTTTCATCCCGAATCAGAATTTTTCCACCGGTAGGACCGGTCGCATTGCTCAGGCGTTCGAATTCAAGGGCCGTATAAACATTCGGATAAACACCATAGCCATACTGCTTTAATGGCGTGGGATCCATGGTGTCGTAGCCGGTGGCGAGGATAATGCTGCCGACCTCCAGCGTCATTTCCTCTGCTTTCATCGAATGGTCGATCGCCTGCGGCTCGCAAACCCGGACGCATTCCATGCATTCACTACAGATTCCGCAGTTCAGACAACGGTCGGCTTCCTGTCGGGCTTGGGTCTCTAAAAGGCCTTGTTCGATCTCTTTAAATGAAGTCACCCGGGAAGCATCTGCCAGATGCTCGGGCCTGGCCCGCGCTGCTTGAGGAACATTTTCGGAGACTTTCCGCCAATCAGGGTTACCGGGGTTCGGAGCGGCTGTTTGCAAAAGCGCCTCATCTATGTCCTCTTTGGCCAGGTAATGCTCTATAGCATTGACCGCCCGATGTCCTGCGGCGACGGCCTCAATAACGGTTGCCGGACCGCTAACGGCATCTCCGGCGGCAAATACATGGGGCAAAGATGTCTGCATGGTATTCGGATTCACCGCGAGCGTTCCGCGTCGCGACCATTTCAGATCCGGTATCTGATCTGCCCATGATGCGTCGACGCGCTGCCCGATGGCCGAAATGATGGCATCGCAGGAGATTAGAAATTCGGATCCTTTCATCGGAACCGGTCGGCGTCGGCCGCTTTTATCCGGTGCGCCCAGCTCGGTGCGGATACATTCCAAGCCGACACACCTGCCGTTATTGACCCGCACGCCAACAGGCGCCGTCAGATAGGAAATTTCAATTCCTTCTTCGATGGCGCCCTGGACTTCTTCAGCATAAGCCGGCATTTCATCTTTTGAA
This sequence comes from Desulfobacterales bacterium, assembly GCA_050053555.1. GTDB lineage: Bacteria > Desulfobacterota > Desulfobacteria > Desulfobacterales > JAHEIW01 > JAHEIW01. Next base: position 944 of record JASFTL010000314.1, on the reverse strand, counting down.
CGACGGTAGACAACCGCCATCTTTTGGGTGCCCAAACGTTTTGCTGCCCGCGCGGCATCAATGGCCACATTGCCGCCACCGATAACCACGACATGATTTCCAGGCGGTGTACGGTCGTCCAGATTAACGTTTCTTAGAAATTCCAAAGCATCGATAACGCCACCAGCGTTCCGTTCACCGCTGATGCCGAGTCCAGCCGATCGATGGGCTCCGACAGCCAGAAAGATGGCTGAAAATCCCTCCTGTTCAAGATCTTTCAGACTGAAGTCGCTGCCGAACCGAAGCCCGGTACGGGTTTCGATACCCAGTTGCAGAATATGATCGATTTCTTTGGTTAAAATATCCGGCGGTAAGCGATAATCGGGAATGCCGACGCGCAGCATACCCCCCAATTCTGTTAACGCCTCGAAGATGGTGACTTGGTAGCCTTTCAGCCGCAAATAGTAGGCCACGGTCAATCCGGCCGGGCCGGAACCCACCACGGCTATTTTTTGCGGACGATCGGTTATTTCCGGCGGCGTAAGTCTTTTCAAGTCTACCTGATCGGCCACAAAGCGTTTCAATTCCCTGATGGCTACTGGTGCATCGATTTCCGCCCGGCGGCATTTTGCTTCGCAGGGATGCGGACATACCCGGCCCAGCACACCCGGCAGCGGGAGACGCTCCATGATGAGCTGGATCGCCTCCGGGTATTTGCCCTGGCCGATTAACTGGATATATCCCTGCACATTTGTGCCCGCCGGACAGGCTGCGACGCATGGAGCCCGGTCTTTTTTTTCGATGTTGAAGGTGATCGGAATGGCTTGCGGAAACGTTCGGCCGATGGCTTTTCGAGTGCCCAGCCCGGCATCCCACGAACTCGATATGTTCACCGGACAGACTTTTTCGCATTCACCACAGCCGGTGCAGAGATCCTCTTTTACATAACGGGGTTTGCGTCTGAT
>JASFTL010000313.1:0-5346 GCA_050053555.1 Desulfobacterales bacterium | reverse complement strand
GGCCCAGAATGCTCGACACTCTGGATGGTGCGAGTTTGCCGTAATAGTTGCGGTTGACCAACATGGCCGGCGCCATGAAACAGGCGCCCAGGCAAGCAACTGTTTCTAAGGTGAATTGATAATCCTTACTGGTTTCTCCCTCTTTGAGCTTGAGTTCATTTTGCATCATCCTCAGGATACTTCGGCTGCCCTTTACGTGACAAGCCGTGCCGCGACAGACTTTTAATACATATTTCCCCTTGGGCTTGAGGGTAAAGCCGGCATAAAACGTGATGACTCCCTGAACCTGGGCGGGAAACATATTCATGGCATCGGCGATCGGTTCAATCGATTCCGGCGGAATGTACCCGATATCTTCTTGAACTTCCTGTAATAGGGGAATGAGGCCCCATTTATCGCCTTGATACTTTGCGATGATTTCGTTGATCTTGTCCCAATCAATCTGCGGAGGTTTCATATTGTGTGCCCTATTGATCCGTTGGTGTTAAAAGTAATATTTGAGCGATCATTTTGTTGATTTGCCAATATCAATCAGGTTTCGGGTGTCGGGTGTCAGGCTTTTGGCCACTGTCATTTTCTGCCCTCTGTCTTCTGACACCTGAACACTGACACCTGACACCTTGAATAATTGATTATGCCTTCTTTATTTTAACTGCGCAGGTCTTCCAGCCATCTGACCTGGGATCGGCCAGGTCGCTTAAGTCGATGAGTTTCATGGCATCATTGGCGTTGACCGCCAGCGGAACAAAAAGCTGGCCGGGTCCAATGCGGTTACTATAGCCGAGTTTTCGTGTGATCATACCCCAGCGTGATTCTACCTGTATGGTATCTCCTTCTTTTAATTTGAGTTGCTTTGCATCCTCTGCGCAGATGGCGACCTCAACTCCTGGTTCAAAATCGCGAATGCGCTCAGAAGCATCTGTGCGGGTACCGCTTCCCAAATGAAAGCGCAAAGATCCCAATATGGCCTTGAAGGGAAAGTCGGCATCGCTTTTTTCATCTGCAGTTGAAACCACCGGTGAAAAAGATATCATTTCGTCGGCGTCATCAGCGTGAAAGGCGGCCATCGGGCTGGATGCGCTGAGCCAGCTCTGACCGTCATCATTCATTTGGATATAGGGCGGGACCAACCGGCAAATCTCTTCGCGGATTTTTTCGGCTGTACCGTAGGGTTCAGGAGCCCCCAGCCGGGCGGCCAGCAGATCCAAAATCTCCCAGTCGGGCTTTGCGTTACCGGGCGGAGGCACCACCGGCGAAAAACGCTGGATGCGGCCTTCCATATTTGTGAAGGAGCCGCTTTTTTCACTAAAAGCTGCTCCCGGCAGAACCACGCTGGCGATGCTTGTGATCTCATTGCTCAGAATGTCTTGCACAACCAGAAAGTCCAGCTTCTCCAAAGCCTCCATTACCCGTTCGGGCTGCGGCAGGGAGCGCAGTGGGTTTTCGCCCATGATATACAGCGCTTTAAGCCGGCCGCTTTCGGCCGCTTCGATGACGCGGCTCATATTAAGGCCTGGATCCGGCGAAATGGTTGCCATCCAGTTTTTTTCCCAGGTTTTTCTGGCCGCATCTTCATCCAAGGGCATCCGACCGGGAAGCAGGTTCGGTGCTGTGCCCATATCCATAGCTCCGGCCTGGTTGTTTTCTCTGGCAAGAACATAAATACCGGCACCTTCAGTTCCTAAGCTCCCGGTCATCAATGACAGATTGAGAATCGCGCCCATGGCATGAATGCCGTATTGTTGCTGTAAAATACCATGGCCGATGACGAAGGCGATCCGCTTTCCCTTTAAAAGTTCGGCTGCTGCATTCAGTCGCTGCATCTCCAGGCCCGTGACACGGCTGACCTTATCCACATCAAGCGAAGACAGACCGTAGGTGAAGATGCTGAATCCCTCAGTATACCGATCGATAAATTCAGAATTGTAATCATTTTTTTCATGCAGCAAGGCGGCCAGGGCATTGAGCAGTTCCAGATCGGTTCCGGGATTAACATTCAGCCACAACGCAGCGAAATTGACCAGCTCTGTTTTGCGCGGGTCGACGACAATCAGCGGCGTGCCACTTTTAGCTGAGCGTTTAAGATAGTAGCTGACCACCGGAAGAGAGTGGTTGGGATCAGCACCCAGGACCAGAATGACTTCTGCCTTTTCGAGGTCGCTGAGCGGATTTAAGCGATAGCCACTGCCGGTTTTTTGATCTAGAAATGTCGTCAGGAACTGCCCGGAGACATATCCGCCGTTATCGATATTGTTTGTTCCCACGAACACCCGGGCGATTTTTTGAAATAGATAATTTTCCTCATTGCTGCACTTGGATGAACCCATAAAGGCGATGCTTTGGGGGCCGTTTTCGGCTTTGATTTGATTCAACTGCTCGGCCACCTCATCCAGGGCTTCTTCCCAAGAAACCGGCACCATCTGGATGCTTTCATCTTCGCCCTTTTTGGGCATCAAAGGTGCGATTAAGCGGCCGCCTGAATTCAAAAAGTCATGGGCGAAATGGCCGCGCACGCACAGGGTGGCTTTATTGACGGTATTCGGCAAATGCGCAGGGTTGACGTCGATAATTTTGCCAGTCGATTGACCCATTGCCAGACTGCAGCCGACACCGCAAAAGCCGCAAATCGAAAACGATTCTGTCTCCGGGCTGCCGACATACTCCATGCTCTTAGCGGAGAGCGCGCCGGTGGGACACATGGAAACGCAGGTGCCGCAGAAAGTGCAGTTTGATCGCTCAAGTCCAAGCTCATGAACGGTCGCCGGGCGGGAATTAAAGCCTCTCTGGTTGTAATCGATGGCACCGACCTCGACGAGCTCATGATCTGCACGGATGCATTTGCCACACAGGATACACTTGCTCAGATCCCGGATAATAAACGGATTCGCCTGCTCCAGAGGTTTGTAATTGGGCATTGAATACAGTTCTGTTTCGCCGACGCCCATTTGAGCGGCGACCCAGCGCAGCTGACAGCGATTGCCCTTGCTGCAGACGATACAGGACTCCGGATGTTCGGCGATCATCAGGCGCGCAATGTTGCGGCGATGGCTGAGGATGCGCGGGGTTTTGGTTCGAATCGTCATTTCAGGAGCAACGGGCGTGACACAGGAGGCCATCAGCCGTCCGGTTTTTTCATCTTCCACCAGGCACAGCCGACAGGCGCCAAAAGGCTTTAGATCCGGATGATAGCACAAATGTGGAATTTTAATTTTATTTTGCGCGGCAGCTTCCAATATCGAAGTCCCGGGTGGGCAGCTGATCCTTTTGTCATCAATAGCTAAAACGATGTTTTCCAAGCGGCTGACTCCTTTCAATTCCATTTGGAATAATGGAATCATGGAATGATGGGTTCAGCGGATTTCAGTCTGAATGATAATGGCAGCTTCCGAATTTATACCCATTATTCCAGTCTTCCAACATTCCAATATTCCGTATTATAGAGCCAATTAAAAAATGACTTAGACGGGATACGACCGAGGTCGATTATATGCAACGCTGGACTACTTGAGCTTGGCTGCATCCAGATAATATTTTAGCCTTTCTTCTCCGCCGATGGTGATGATGTGGACCCCCTGACAGAGATCTTTCAGGCCGGTGACAATATCAGCGAATATTTCAGTACTGGCTTTTAGTTTGTCCGGGGCCTGGGCCAATTTCTGGATAATCCATTCCGGTACGAGTCCGGATTTTAAATGTCGGTTGAGAAAACGTCCCATGCCGGCGGTTCTCAGGATCATGACTTCGGCGATGACCGGCACATCAAATGTATCTACCCGTTTGATAAATTTTGCGAATTGATCGACGTCAAAGATCGGCGTTGTCAGAAAGTACCCGGCACCGATCTTGGTCATTTCCTCCATCTCCTTCATTTCCAGATCAGGTACGTTTTTTCCCCAGGCAGACTCTACGCCGGAACCCACCAGAAAATCGGCTTTGGACTTCAGAGAGTCGCCTTCAACGGTCTGTCCCTCTTTAATATGCGCCAGCACGGACTGTAATTTTCCGGCATCAACATGGAAAAACATCATTTCCTGCAAGCTGTCGCCGGTGATGCGGTAATCTTCGGTAAATACCAGCAGATTGCCAATTCCGGCCTCGTGGGCTTCGACAAGGTCTTTTTGTAACTGGATTCGATTTTTATCCCGGGTAGTGGTCTGATAAATAGGCTCGAATTGATTTTGATCTAAAAGTCGGCAGGTTTTTATGGTATCTCCGACGACCCCTTCGAATTCCACTTCGGACAATGAAACGCCATCAACTCTGCCGCGCACCCTGGATAGACTCTGGACCAGATCTTCCGGCTCCTGATCTATGGGTGCCTGGATTTCTGAAGTCACAACAAATTGCTTTTTTTTCAAGGCTTCCTTGAGTTTCATGGTGCCTCCTTGGCTGGCTGTGAGGTTGCCTGTTCTACACACGCGTGCTTTTAACGCAACTCGAGCAAATGGGCCACTTCTTCTTTTAGCTGGGGCAACGGAAACGGTTTGGAAAAACAGGCATCCGCTCCATACTGTTTCATTTTTTTAAACTTATCTTCGTCCAGATAGGCGGATAGGACGATGATTTTGGTGTTGGCCGTGTCCGGATTTTCCTTAATTTTTTTGCAGACCTCATAGCCCTTAATGTCCGGCATCATGATGTCCAGTATCAACAGATGAGGTGCAAAATGATTGATCTGCAGACCGGCTTCAAATCCGTCCGAGGCGGAAATAACCTCATAATCAAATTCGTCCTCCTCCAGCGCCTGCACGATGGTTTCAACGATAATCGGGTCATCATCGACCACCAGGATTTTCTTTTTAAAGCCGTCCATTTCTTGCGCCGGAATCGGAATGCCTTGCTTTTTCATGAAAGATTCCAGATCCGAGCGGTTGATCCGGCGGTGTCCGCCAACGGTTTTATATGCTTTAATATGACCGGACTCGATCCAATTGATAATGGTCTTGGCCGACACGTTGCAGAGTTGACTGGCCTTGAAAACGGTCAATACATCTTCCATCGGAACGCTCCTTTCCTTACAGTTATTTCAGTTATTCTATTAAATATAGTTTTATTATTTTGTCAAGTATTTTTTAAATTATGGATCCCTTTGTATCATATTAAAAATATTGGACAAAGAGCTGTCTGCAGCGGATAAGCAATTTACAGTTATTATAGAATTTACAGAATTTAATAAAAATAGTACCTACAAGACGGTTCGTACCGCTATTGCGCCATAACTGCATTATCGTGAAAGCGTTTAGAACGGGAAGGCGAAATTATGAGGTTTGGGCTCCCTTATTTTCAGTTGATTCCTGCAAGATTGGGAAGGTGATGGTAAAAGTCGTTCCGGAATCCACTTTGCTT
>JASFTL010000312.1:0-5354 GCA_050053555.1 Desulfobacterales bacterium | reverse complement strand
GCAAAACACCACCGGATATTCAAGCCCCTTACTCTTGTGGATGGTCGCAATTTTTACCGCCTCTTCATCACTTTCCAATCGCAGCTGATGTTCTTCGAGACGCGGCGATTGAGGATCGCGTTGTTCCGCCAGCCACTTTAAAACACCGGTCATGCCTAAATTCTTCTGGATGGATTCTTGATGCAGGATCTCAGCTAGTTGAAGCACGTTGGTTAAGCGGCGTTCACCATCGGGAAAGGACAATAGGCGTTGCCTGATCTTTTCCAGGGCCAACAGCATCTGGAACATGCGCATAAACCCAGATCGTTGCCACATCCGAAAATAGTCTCGAATTTGCGCCACGCGGTTTTCCCATTGGCGGGCGTCGCGTTGCAACGATAGAAGATCTTCACCCTTAACTCCCATCATATCCATTGTCAAGGCAGCGCTGAGATATCCCATGTTATCCGGCTCAGCAATACTGAGTAAAACTTTTTCAATTTCCATGGCTTCATGGGAATCGAAGATATTGCCAGTACTGTAAAGAACCGAAGGAAGGCCTTTAGCGGATAGGCGGTCTTTTACAAGCTGAGCCTGTCTGTTGGTGCGAACCAGAACAGCGATATCACCTGGCAGCCAGGGTTCGGTTTGTACGGATACAATTCGGCAGATCTCTTCAGCTAACGCTGCAGCGATCAATTCTTCGGCTTGGGTTTTATTGATGGGTTTATTGCGGTCCGAATGAATCCTGGAATCCAAATACCATAGCGTCAAAGGTGTTTTGCTTGCCTTTGCGGTGATTGAACGTTTATCTCCTGATCTTGCATGTTCAAAGGGAATCCCTTTAAAAATAAATGGGTTTTTCACATTGGAAAAAATTGTATTAACGGCCTTGATCAGAAGCGGTTCAGACCGCCAGTTTTCAGTAAGCGTAAATTTAGATTTGGCATGCCGTGCTGCTTTTATGTATGAAAAAATGTCCGCCCCGCGAAAGCTGTAAATTGCCTGTTTGGGGTCACCGATCATAAACAGCAGGCTGTCTTCGGCTGAAAAGAGTCTTGAAAAGATTTCATATTGAACACTGTCCGTATCCTGAAATTCATCTACCAGAGCGGCTTTGTATTTTTGGCGGATCGCTTCCGCAAGCGGATTTCCCTTTTGCGTCATCAGAGCCTTTTTTACGAGCATAAGTAAATCATCGAAGAACTGAATGTTTTTTGCAGCCTTTCTTTCCATGAGCTCTGACGATGCGTAAGCAAACAATTCGGTTTTAAGGTAGACAAGGTAGTTTTCCATTTCGGCTTCTAGATCGGCTGCTAAGCGGTATACTTCATCACAGGCGATGAAAAAATCATGTGAGGGGGGTTGCTGGTTTTTTTTGACGGCGCTGTTGAGTTGATGGGTTGTAAATTTTTCAAAATTCCTGAAAAGCGGAAAGCCCGTACTGTTCGACAGCATATATTTATCCATGTCATCGACCATGGCTAATATTTTAATATCCCTTTTTGTCATTGCGGAGCCATTTTCAGCGGGTCTTAGGCTGCCGTATTGGGTGCCGCTCAAGCTCGGATCTTGCAAGGCGTTTATTACCGTTTTACGTGCATCGGGCCATTGATCTTTTAAACGTTGAAACGCTGTGCGGAAAGCAGTGATACCTTTCAAACGCGGTTTGCTGATTTCCGGAACAATATTCATTTCGGCTGCTCTTAATTTACTCAGAAGCCGCCAGAAATAACGGGGTCCTTTAATCTTTTGAGTAAAATAGCTGATGAATTCCAGCGGTGCGTGGTAAAAATTTATTCGCCAGAAATCTTCGGCTACTTCCCGGACCAATTCGGTCTGTTCGGTTATAAGCTCTGTATCGAACAAATTTGCGGTTTCAAATGCATGTTCATAAAGAATTCGGGCACAGAATCCGTGAATCGTAAAAATAGGCGCTTTGTCAAATTCAACCAGCGCATCATGGATCAAATCAGTGGCGACGCGATGATCCGTTTGACGTTTCAGCAGATCATTTAACAGATCGTCCCTGCTGCTTGCGTTGTGAAATGCTTTTTCAGCCTGCCGCAATTTGTCCCGAATTCGATCACGCAGTTCCTCGGTGGCCGCTTTGGTAAATGTGACGACCAGAATCTGATCGATCTGGAGCCGTTTTTCCAGGATCAATCTTAAGAACAATCCCTCAATGGTGTAAGTTTTGCCCGTGCCGGCACTGGCTTCAATCAGATTGATGCCCTCAAGAGGAGTATTTATTAAATCGAAAGGTTCCAATTTATTATTATTTCTTCCATTTATTGGATTTAAAAATGCTATAACCTAACAGTGTCGGATACTTCACAAAGGTGTCAGATGTCAGCGATTAGATGACAGGGGACAAAAGCCATCACCAGATATGGTGCTTTAACTTCCAATCGCGTTATCTGTTTTGTGTCATTACATCTCTGAAACCTGACACCTGAACACTGAAACCTAAATCTTATTTAGACGATAAATAAACGCCAGCACTTCCGCCACGGCACGATACAGCTCCGGGGGGATTTCAGTTTCCAGATCGAGGGCTTCTATAACCTGTACCAAATTTTTATCCTCATGCAGGGGAACGTCATGGGCCCGGGCAGTTTCTACAATTTTTTCAGCGATAAAGCCCCTGCCCTTGGCTGTGATTTTAGGCGCTGCGTCTTTGTCCTTGTTGTATTTGAGCGCTACGGCTTTGGATTTCTCTTTCATTGTTAAATCCTCAGATCGATCTGTTTATCACTGCCAAGATCCAAATCTTCACGATGAAAATCCTGAATTTTTTTTTCTGAAACAACTGTTTTTATAATTAAATAGTCAAATAAAGGATCTAACTGACTGCTGATCTCGTCAAGATGTTCTTCGAATTGTATCTTGCGTGTATCATCATTAACAAAAAAGGTGATCGTTAACTCTTTTTTAAGCAGAAAAAAATCCGCACGAATTTCTCCGATTTTGTCCATATCCAGCAACAACGAAATCTTAAAACCGTTTTTTGATCCATTTTTCTTCTTCTTAGGAAAATAGAATTTTAATTTGGCTTTTTGCTGGTTTTCTTTTAACGGAAGAGCGAAAGAAAAAACATGGTAAGGATCCGGCAATTCGTGTTTGTGGACTGCCCGATTTTGTTGATTGAGTATATCAGCCAGCAGCATATCCAAACTGCCTTTAAAGCGCGAAAGATTCTGTGTGGCTAATAGTTTAGCGCCAACATCGGGAGTTTCCAGAGCCGCTTTAAGCATGAAAAGGACCGGCTTTAAATCATTTGTCAGGATCTTATTGATCTGTGGTGCGCGAAGTAGTTCTTTAGTTAAATTACCCTCACTTTCGGAATGTTGAACCAATTTTTGAATGATGTCTGCAACTTTTTTTTCAAAGAAGAATCCCGCGTCTTCAACATATGATTTGAGCATTGGTAGCCACTTTGTCGTGGGTTTGCTTAAGTCGATGGATTCAAAATGAGTATTCAGAGCCGCCAATGTCCGGGCGATATGCTTCGGAGGCCGCTGGCTGTCAGAGAGGTTTAGAATCTGATGGGCTGTTTGCTTTATGTCGGACTGAATTCTGTTGAATATGTCAAAGGAAATTATTTCTAGCCGGTTGAATACATTTTTGCGCCCGGAAATATTTTGGGAATCGGGATCTATGAGTTGCAGACGAAGTTGTCCGTCGGTGTCGGTGACTTTTACGAGCATCTCGGCGCCGGGTTTAACGGGAAATTTGACTTCAGCCAGCGCGCGGAATTTTCCAAAGTCAACTAAAACGCGCTGGTCATCTTTTATGTCGACAATTTTTAAGTTAAAAGCATCACCGGGCTTGACGATCTCCTGGATCCATGCGGATCGGTTCAGCCGCGGATCAAGAATCGCCTGTAAGAGTGAAGAGATATCCATATCGAAATAATCCTATGGTGCCGCTACTATTTGAAGCACTTTCAAATTTAATATTCCATTATTGCAATATCTAAACTCATTTTAAACATTCGAATTTATAATTTTGAATTTGTTTCGGATTTCGTATTTCGTACTTCGGATTTGAAAAATCTCTGAATATTAAAATGAGCAAAGATAGAAAGTATATCATTAGACCTATTTTTCTTCTTCGGTGTAATAGACTCCCGGAATCCAGCTTTTACGAATTTTTGACGTTTTATTCGGATCGCCTTTGGTTTCATCAAGGAACTTAAAATGATTCCATCCGATTCGAATCATGTCATTGTGCTTTAATTTATGGCGTGTAATTTTCTCACCGTTGACAAAGGTACTGTTGGTGCTCTTTAAATCTTCGATATAATATTCTGGATTTCCACCGGATTGCGGATTGATTTTCTTTTCAATGACGGCATGCGTCGAACTGACCACCGAATTGTCGATAAAAATATCGCTGTTCGGATCGCGCCCAATTTGCAGTACCGGCTTTTTGAATCTAAATTTTTTAATTGCCACACCCTCGTGTAGCTGAACGACCATTGCCATACTTATCTCCTTTTGTTTCTGAGACTTATCTCCAAAATACATCCAATCCGCCGAAGGCGGACTCTTGGACATCATCGGCTTTCGATGAGATAGGTCTTCAATTAGATTTCGAGTTCTGAGCAATACGCCAAGATGGGTTTGAAAACGGTTTCAGAGATGTTCTGAAACGATCTATCAAGGGGATCGACCATTCTAAAACAAATGTCATAATAGGGATCATCTGATTCCCCTCTGGAGAAGTCGGTGTTTGCCCATTTTCTTTGCGCCGCTTTTAAAGCTGCTGTTTTCGATTTGCCGTTAATCTGCTCCTGTCGAACATATTCCAGCGACGCGTTCGGGAAAAAATGCAGTGGCTTTTCCAATCCCTGTTTGAACAAATTTAAAAGATTCGCAAGAAATTGTCGATGGTCATCAACAGGATTCAATTGCCAGGCGGCATTTTTAAATATCAAAATGCTGATCGGAGGCCGGTCTTGCGGCTTCATTTCACAAAAGGCTAAATGATAGATCCAGGATCTTAGAATATCTTGCGCGCGTTGTCTGGCATAGCGTACATGGATCAGACCGCGTTCGTAAATTTCCGGCAGCCGAACCTGCAGATTAAAATTATTGATGTCGATCCGCGCTTCAAGTTGATCGACAACCTTGTTGTCCTTTAAGTATTTAATTTTACTGACAAAATGTGCAACATCAACACTTAATTCTTTATAATGAAAAGTGCCCACCTTTGCATGCGGCAGAAGTCCCTTGGCGATTTGTAGCGGTCGGTAAGCGTCAGGATCTTTGCCTTCCAACACCGAACGCAATAGGTCCTGGCCAACCAGATATCTGTCCAGAAAATTTAATTCAAAATCTTCACGCTTATCGGTTAGGGTCGCTGTCCTA
>JASFTL010000311.1:0-5361 GCA_050053555.1 Desulfobacterales bacterium | reverse complement strand
GAACCGGCATCTTATTCTGTAGTGTCCTTTTTTATTGCGGTGCTTCCGCCAGTTTCAGGTACCGCTCTCCCAGCGTGTACAATAACAGCATGACGGCCACAGCAAGCAAAAACACCAGCCATTCCCAGATACTCGGAAAATAGCTGATAAACCTTGCATACTGTTCGGCTTTGGGCCCTACCGGATGGCTTTGTCCGGCTAACAGAATTTCCATGTGCATCATCAGCGTACCGACCAGAATCAAAGCCGAAGTGAAGATCTTGCCGCCCGCGCTTTTGCGAACCGAAGGGATCAGCAACAATACAAACGGCAGAAAAAGCCCCAGCAAGACTTCGACGTGAAAACCCTGCCAGGCGCCGAAAGCATGCTTAAATTCGCCGTAAACCAGAAATTCCGGAACCACGCTGGCTGATTCGATGGCAAATTTGACTAACGTAAAAACCACAGCGATTGCGGCCACATACCCAAAGATGGTGGTAAACTCATTGTACAGCGGAGTTTGGCTTTCAACAGCGCCGTTACCGGTTACACCATGGAAAATCATGCTGTAAAGCAAAAACAAGGCGGTACCGCTGAGCAGCCCCAGCACAAGACTGTATACCGACATCATCGGGCCGAAGTAGGTGACGCGCGATTCGGTGATGCCAAAAACCGAGCCGATCATCATCGGCGCGATCAGGGCCAGCAGAAAAGATATGATGCCCAAGGAATTGCTGAATCCGCTGTGCCAGTCGCCTTTATGCATTAACCCGAATTTAACGATCAGCACCACCAGTTCCACGCTGTAGATAAACCCCATCCACCAGATGGGTGATGATAAATTCGGCGAGAACAAAATCCAGTACATGTGTTCGATCGAGCCGAGCTCCAACCCGATGGCCACAAAACCACCCAATAGAGTGGCGATGGCTAAAAACACCAGGCGTTTGGCAAACGGCTCATATTTTTTAACTTTGAGCACCAGCGGAATTCCGGCCAGCAAGGTCAGACCGGAGCTGGTTAGTGCCAACCATATGTAAACACCCAAAGGCAACGACCAGAGAATGACATCATTGGTATTAAAAAGGTAATGGCCTTGGGCGAAAAGCCTTACGGCGGCAATTAATCCAAGCAGGATCGCGACGCCGAGCACCACGAGCCATATGCCGTATAATCCTTTTTTCTCGCTCATTTAAACACCTCCTTTTGTCGGCTGGTAATGGGCCGGGTTGAAATCCCTGATGTAGAAGACATGGGGTTCGGTGCCGATTTGTTCCCGCAGCCGGAAGGGGCGAAATTTTCCTAAAAGAACACTGACTTCGCTTTTGGGATCGGAAATATCACCGAAGATACGCGCGTCCGCCGGACAGGCGTCGACACAGTAGGGCAACTGCCCCTTTTTGATCCGGTGGTCGCAAAAGGTGCATTTTTCCACCACGCCCTTGGGGCGAATCCCCGGCAGGGTCTCATCTCTTTCGGGGTTGTAGTAGGGAACCACTTTGGCGCCTACTTTTTTGGCCTCTTCCTCGGGCGAGTTCGTGGCTCCCTCGATTAAGGCCTTGTCATCGCGCCAGAACTGATGGGGCTTGCGCCAGTTAAAGTAGATCACGCCATAGGGACAGTTAAATTCACAGTACTTGCAGCCGATGCACTTATCGGGATCATGCATGGTGATGCCGTTATCCAGTTTGTGCATGGCTTTTGTCGGACAGCCCCGGGCGCAGGGGGCATTTGCGCAATGGTTGCAAAGCGTCGGAATATAATGATAGCGCACATTGGGAAACGTGCCTTGCGTTTCAGTGATTTTGTTGGACCAGTAGATGCCGTCGGGCACATTGTTTTCGTTTCTGCAGGCAATGCTGCAGGCGCCGCACCCGACACATCGCTGTAAATCAATTACCATGGCATATCTTGGCATGAGGTCACCTCCTAAACTTTTTCAATTTTAATTCGGGTGGTCGCGTAATACGCGGTGCTGCCACTCAAACGGTCGTATTGAGCCGGGATCAGGTCATTGCTGCTGCCACCCCGGGGTACTTTGCCAAATTCTTTGGACGCCACGCGGCCATAGGCCCAGTGGCCCTGGCCATAACACTTGGCGACCGTGCCTGGCCTGACGCCCTCCCACAATTTCGCCGTACAGGTCAGGTTCCCGGTCGGCGATGTCAATTTGATCGTATCGCCGTCTTTAATACCCAGCGGTTTGGCGTCTCTGGGATTAATCTTGGCCACATCTTCCCAGGCCACATCTCCGGGATCAACGTCTTTAAAATCATGATACCAGGTGCAGTTGGCCGAGCGGCCTTCGCGGTTGAGCCTGGATTTGTAATCCACGTGGATGAACGGGTATTCTTTTTCATCTCCGGCGATAAACGGCTCTTCATAATGGGGAACAAACGCCATTTCCCCGCGGGCCTGGTAGTTGCAGACCTCCAGAACATTGTCGACGGTCGTGTTATGCTTTTCGGCATGCTTTCCAAGAACGTCCTTGAGGGTCTCGCTGTAGAATTCAAACTTTTTGGTCTTTGTTTTCATCTTGCCCCATCGTTTGCGATACGGATAGGGGTCTGAGTTCCAGACACCGGTCTTTAGAAAGTCCTCCCAGCCGTTGAATTTGTCTCCGCCTTTGTATTTGGCCGGATCCCACAGATTCTGGGTGGCATATTTAAGGGCATAGAGCGCAAATTCTTTTTCATTGGTCGGGGCTTTGCCGGTCTCCGGATCCTTGTAGGTTTTGTAGTGGTCCAGCAGATTGCTAAACCCTCTTTCATTCAACTTTTCGGCAATCAGCCATGGGATTTCGGTCTCATCGATCTTGTATTCCCAAACCGGTTCGACTAAAGGCTGCATGAGCGTCACCTGCCGGTAGCCGTTGCCGATCGATTTGACATACCCCCATTTTTCAGCCATGTGATGGGTATCGGGCAGCACGATATCGGCGAACCATGAGTACTCGGATGCATTGGTGGTGATGTGCACCAGAAACGGTATCTTGGCCAGGGCACGCTCCCAGCGCTCAGGCTGCGGACAGGAAAAGGTAAAGTTGTTCATGTATCCAATCGCTACCTTGATTTCATTGGGGTCTGCGTTCAAAATGCCATCGGCCGCATTGTTGGTGACCACGCCGCCGCCGGGCTTTTTGTTCAACGCGGGAAACTCCAGCCTGCCGCGATGGTCGATTTTTTTATGCTTTTTACCCTTTTTGGCGATCTCATCCATAAAATCGTCGGGTTTTGGAAACTTGGTGGTGTATTCTTTGTTGCTCTTGAGTGTACCGCCGACATTGTCCGCTGCCCCGACGATTCCGTTTAAGGCGTGCACGGCCATGCTGGCATAAGCGCCGCGAACCTGCATGCAGGGTCCGCCGCCCAGCCAGGAAATGGCGTGGGGCGCCGCCCGGCCGTAACCGACAGCGACCCGTTTGATCTGCTCTGCCGGCAGGCCGGTGATTTTTGAAGCCCACTGCGGTGTTTTGTCTTTCAGCTCCAGATTCCACCATTTGACGATGCCGTTGGTGTGCTTTTCTTCAAACATCATCTCATCGACATATTCACCGGCCACGAAGCGATTTTCGCCGTCAGTAAAATCGCCGACGAAGTCCTTGTACCACAGCCCTTCGGTGAGAAGGATGTGGGCTATAGCCACCGCCAGTGCACCGTCCGTGCCGGGTTTGAGCGGCAGCCATTCATCGGCTTTGGCTGCGGTGGCCGAAAGGCGGGGCTCGGCAATGGCAATCGTGGCCGAATCAATCGCATCTCCCCACACCGCAGAATAGTAAGAAACCTGCCGGTTGGCAGCCAGGGGGTCGGCGCCCCACAGGAGAATGTAGCGGGCATTTTTAACGTCATACTGCCGGTAGCCCCAGTAAGCCTCGGTGTAGTAAGGGCCGAATTTTTCCGCTTCGGCACAGATGGAACTGTGCGAGATGTTGTTGGGTGAACCAATGATTTTGGTCATGCGATCATATAAAACATCCCGCATATACGTATAACGGCCGCGCATGAGCATGTATTTGTGCGTTTCGTTGTTATTCCTGAGTTCCATGATCTTGTCGGCGATCGTGTTCAATGCTTCGTCCCAGGAAATGGGCACAAATTTCGGATCCTCGTTGCGTCCTTTTTTAGGATTGGTTCGTTTCATTGGAGTTTTGATGCGGTCGGGGTCATATATCTGCTGCAACGCCAGATGGGATCGCGGACACCCCGCCTTTCCATTTACTTTCGAATTTGGATTTCCCCGGACCTTAACAGCTCTGCCGTCGACCACATACACCTGTTTGGAGCACCAGGACGTACATCCCTGACAGGTGGCCGATTGCCACGCCCCGGCGCCTCCGGCGGTGGTTTCACTGGCTTCCGCCAATGCCCTTAATGTGGGTTTAAATGTCGTACCCAGCGCAATTGCACTGCCGGTTGCCGCGGAGGTTCTCTTCATGAAAGATCTTCTTGTGACTTTGATGTCGTCAAGAAGGTCTTTCATCATCGTTTTTCTTCTGGTCTTGTCCTCTTTCATATTTCCTCCCTTGGTTTAAATAATTGCCTCCTTGTCTTTTGTTGCTAAGATAGTCTTCAACGGACGATTAACTGTCTGATATCTCGTTTGAGCTGCTGGGCTCATCATCGATTGAGCGTAACCAGTAAAAGAGTTCATCCGGATCGATCGGTCGGTTGATACAGGCATAAATGTGGTAGCAGATGGCGTCTTTTAGTTCCGGGTGAAACGGGTGTTTCGATATGCAAAAAAAAAGAACACCCGGGAATTTTAGGGTGAGATCCCTGAGCATTCGATTGTCAGCCGGGACAGTGTCGATATCCCAAAAAATTGCCTGGCATTTGGTGTCTGCGATGCTTTTTTCCAGATGATGGGTCGAAAACAGTGGCGTTGGTTTATATTGACCCTTATCCAGCACCTCGCAGAGGTCCCGGCATTGATCTTCATCCGCATCGATTACCAAAATTGATTTTTCCATTTGCTTCGGTTTTCGGGTACGTTTCTTATCGGAATAAAAATTGGACAAAAACAAGGAATTGCATGACCCCTAATACCATATCGACGTATTATCAGAGCAATGGCCATGCCAAAACCTGCGCTGCTGTTGACTAATTTACAAAGAAGGGAATATGCTTGATCGGATAAGAGTTAACTATTTGAATATGCTGTAAAAATAATTTCAGGAAAAGCACGCTGGAATCAAAATGAATTGCGGTGGGCATTGAATTGCCGGCAGGACTTTTTTCGGGATCTGTATGGATTCCAGACATTAAAATTAGAAATATTTAACATTCATTTTAATATCGATAAGTTAACTGTGTGCGAATTTCGGACACCGTTTTATAGACAAAACACACTTATTTTGGTCTTTTTCAGCATCCGACACCTGTC
>JASFTL010000310.1:0-5363 GCA_050053555.1 Desulfobacterales bacterium | reverse complement strand
CGGCAATGATATGCGCTTCAAGGATTGGCTATATATGGTGGACTAAAACGCCGTTCTCCAAGTCTTACACCGATGAAGAACGATTTAAATGAGATCAGATACTGAAAAAATTCTTCAGGGCGATCAGTTAGCTGGTGCGAAACTGATTCGGATGCTGGAAGAAAGCGAACCCGCGGGTATTGAAGAACTCAAAGCGCTTTATCCACATACCGGAAATGCATTTGTTCTGGGCATCACCGGCCCTCCAGGTTCCGGAAAATCCACCCTGATTACCCAAGTCATTACCGTATTGCGAAGGCGCAATTTGAAGGTCGGTGTTGTGGCAGTTGATCCCTCAAGCCCGCTCTCAGGCGGAGCGTTCTTGGGTGACCGCTTAAGAATGCGGCGACATACAGAAGACCCAGGGGTTTTCATCCGTTCGATGGCCACGCGCGGGCATCTGGGTGGTTTAAGCAGAACGACCCAGGAAACCGTAATGGTGCTGGATGCCATGGGACATGATGTCATCATCATCGAAACCGTGGGTGCCGGGCAGGCTGAAGTCGAAATCGCCGGGATAGCGCACACCAAAGCAGTTGTCTGCCCTCCGGGAATGGGAGATGATATCCAGGCCATGAAAGCCGGCCTGTTAGAAATTGGTGATGTGTTCATTGTTAATAAAGCCGACACGCCCGGGGCGGATGATATGGTCACACAGCTCCAGGGAATGCTGCAAGTGGGAATGATTCCGGAGGATTGCTGGTACCCGCCGGTTGTTAAGACCGCGGCAATGAACGCTGAAGGAATTGAAGAGCTGGTTGACGCTTTATGGAGCCACCGCGAGTATCTGCTGGACAGCGGTGAGTTCAGCACACATTATTTTGAGCAGGCATTGCAGTTATTACGGCGGTTGGTCATGGAGATGGCAGCTGACAAGATTTTTAGTGCCCGCGGCGAATCCAAGGAACTTCAAACACTTTTTGATGCCTTAAAAAAGCGTGATATGGATCCATTTACGGCGGCCGAAAGACTCGTAGAGAATGTGCGTTATAAAACTTAATTGCTGATCGGGCGCATCGATTCAATAAACGCTTCCAAGCGGGTCTCCACCTGGGCATCCGAATAAACTCGAGGATCATTTTGGTCAGCTTCGATGACAACTCCCGGTTTGCTGACTAATCTGGACAACTCGTCTTGCAACCGATACATGCCCACAGAGTACGGCTTGCAGGAGCGGTTGGAGTGCATAATAAAGCCTGTGAGTGAAAATTCCTCGATCAGTTGTGCCAGATATTTGATACGCTCCTCGAATCCAAGATTGATATAGACATTGAGATACGAGGCGGCGATGGCTTCGTATATGTCTTTGCCTTGATAATGATCAATATTACTGTACCCGCCCCAGCTATTGGCATAAGTGGTTACCACCAGGGTGCATTTTTTTTCTTCAAAAAACTTTTCAAGCCGTCTCATTTTAAACCATATCGGTAAATTGTCCCACAAAACGCGGTATTTCTCTTCAGGAAGGGATCCGATTTTTTTTTGGGCACGCTCAGCCACTTCGGCATAGAGAGATTTATAAAAATCCACACATTCCGGGGTGCCTCGGAGCGTGACGATCGGCCCAAGGTGAATGAACGAATCCAAACTGTTAAAAGGAGAGGGGACTTCTTTTGCCAGATAAAGCATCTTTTTCCAATACCCGGAGGCTTTACTGCTGAGGGACAAGACTTCAAAAAAACGTTCGCGGTCAAAGGGTTTGCCGGTAAACTCTGCAAGAAAATTTTCTAAATCCTTGAATTGCGAAATCGTGTATTCGATCAGCTCTTTGTTCAACCCGTCGTGAAGAAATGGTGTGTCGACGATGAACAGTGGAACATGGTATTTACGGGCGATGACCTCATACCATTTAATAACGGTCTTGCAGATATTGGTGGAGCAAAGCAAAAAGTGTGGAGGCGGCAGTCCTGCTGCCGGACCGCCCTGGGTGATGTCCGCGCCAAAATCAGTGCGAGCATAGGCGCAAAGATCTTGTGAGAATCCGGCGGCTTCTGCCGCTTCCAGGAGCTCAATCGATTGATGTCCGGCCGCACACATGGCGGCATAGTTTTCAGGATAGATCGGCAATACATCCATGGCATACAAAAACTCCACCGGCGCACCGCTGGTGACCCATGCAATGGGTTTTTTTCGGGTCGTCTTGGCCTCGATGTAATAATTTCCCATCAGCTCTTTCATTTTTTTATAAGCGGCTAACTGCGTCATATTCTCACCTGAATCTTGTATGAAAATTAATGCGAATTCTTGATAATGCTTAATAACAGCATGTGAAACAAGCCATAGAATTAAAATGAGCTGCCCATCAGGTCAAAAATTATCGAGCCAGAATTTCGCAAAAGGCATTGATTCGTGTCTTTACGGCTTCAAAGTTCGACATGGTGAGCTCCATGTCAATGAAAGCTGCCGGGATATCTTCTGCCTTCAAACGACGCATCAATTGCGGACGATCAAAGGCGTCCGGTTCACAGAATTTAATGTACCAGAATAATACACCGTCGGCTTGCGATTGTCTGACCTTATTTAACAGATAGGTATGGCGGTCATTTTCTGGATTGTAAATGCAGCAGCAGGGTGCCGGATCAAACAAGTAATCCGTGATGCCTTCTACCAGATTTTCAACCTGCAAATTTCTCTTGGATACGGTCCGCCAGCCATTGGCCAAATCATCATCAACGATATTAATCTTAAGCTCATCAAAGATTTTATAATTCTCAAGCGGGTCGAAAACCATGCCGGAAATCAAAACCTTTGGTCGGCTGTCTTGCGGTTGAGGGATTGTCTCCAAATGGTGCAACAGCGTCTCGAGCATCCGGTTATAGGCCTCTGGCGGTAAAAAAAATCCGGCCTTCAAGGCGGCATAAAAATCGTGATTTTTCATCAAACCCGGTTTTTGGCGGCGGATATGGTATAGTTTTCGCTGTAGCGATCGGGTGCGTCCATACAGTGCGGCCGCTTCAATAAGAGACTCCTGCGATATCGGTTGACCTGTGATTTCCTCAAGACCTGCTGTTACACCTTTGATTATGTTTATTAAATATGCGTGTCGCGCCTTTTCTGTTTGCGTGATGGGGATGGAAAGCTGCAATGTGGGTTTGGTAAAAAGCCGCCGATATATTTCTCTTAAATTTATTAAGGTGTCGCATAGGGAGGTAAAGGCATAGGCTTTCACCATTTTGCTGATGCCCCTTAACTCGAGCTCCAGCACCGATCGTGCGACCGAGCAGCAATAACTTTGAAGATAGGCATCTGATCGTTCGAGGGGCAAATTGTTGCCCCATAACTGAACCGGATAGCCCCCGGCCGCGTAAATCAATTCTAGGGGAAAATAGGCCGGCATCACTCCGATGACGGGGCGTCCGAGTTGCTTTTCGTGCTTTTCAATCGTCTGAGTGACATTCTCAATAATCTGATGAAACGGTTCAAACATTTTTCCAGCCCTTCACTTATTTAATACCCAGAAAAGTCTTCACCTCATCAATTTTATCATCTATTTTTGCCTGCCTTCGGATCATGATGCGCTGTGCGGCGGGCGGGCCGGCACCATGCATGGACTCGATTAAATATCCCACGGCACCGGCGCCGGCCACCAGATTTTCGATCAGGCGCAGGACTTTCATGCGATCGACGGTTTCGTAATGCGGATTGGCAGCCAGATATTTTCGGATATATTTACCGGCCACCGGATCCTCGAGGTCGGCTGCCGATGGCATGGTGCCCAGTAAACCTCCGGCGACATCCGTTGCCAGCCTGGCCAACTCGTGCGGAAATCGAGTAACGTTTAATTTGCATACATTTGCCAGCAGCATGTTGACCTGGAAATTGCCTGCCGCTGTCTGCTCCCCTGTGGCAGAGCAGGCGATCCCGCAGGCGTAAATCGTTTCGTTTAGGTGAATCATTTCCACGATCTTATCATTGATGTGACTGGCTTTATTCACGCCATTCATTTTTGCGATCAAAGCGGTTGCCCCGATCAAAACATCGCCGACACCGGCTTTGCATCCGCCATAGCTCTGGCGGTGATAGGCGGCGAAACGCTCGACCAGTATCCCGGAGAAATCCACCTCACCGGCCATAAAAACTCTCTCATATGGAATAAAGACATCATCGAATACCGTCATTACCTCCTGCCCCCCATAAACGGGATTGCCCACGTCTAGTTTTGGCTCTTCCAGCTTACGGGTATCACTGGTCTGCCGGCCATAAATATAATGAACGCCTTTCGAATTTGTCGGCACCGCGCAGCATACTGCCCAGGGCGCTTCTCCCGGGCGCATGGTTAGTGTCGGCATGACCAGTATCTCATGAGAGTTTAGCATTCCGGTCTGGTGAAGCTTAGCTCCGGAAATGATAATTCCATCCGGACGCTGTTCTTTGATCCTGAGAAACAGGTCGGGATCAGACTGCTCGACCGGGCGTTTGCCGCGGTCTCCCTTCGGATCTGTCATGGCGCCGTCCACCACCATATCCTCTTGCTGAACCCAGCGCCAGTAGTTTTTGAAACGTTCGTGATAATTCGTGCCGTGTTTCTGATCGCATTCATACGTTGTGCTGAATATGGCGTTTGCCGCATCGAGCCCCACGCAGCGCTGAAAACAGCAACCCGTCTGAACGCCGCAATACCGCTGCATTTTTACTTTGTTTACCAGATCATCGGTACTCTGATGAAGGTGCGTAAAACGGTTTACCTCATCCTTGCACAAAGAGGACTCGACGCAAAAAAGATCTTTTGTTTCTTTGTTCCGAGCGGCGTCATAAGTAAATGCCACCGCTTGCTGAGAGGGTTTTACCAGATCATGTTCGGGCAGATTGCCGCATTTTTCACCCAGCACATGCGCGTTCAACCGCAGGGCTTTGATTGACTTTAAATATTCATCACCTTTTTTTAGCACTATTCATATTCCTCCCGTTCGATAATGGTGGCCACGCCCTGGCCACCGCCCACGCAGGCATTGGCGCATCCGTATCGGGCTCCTTTGATATTTAATATACGGGCCAGGGTGCCGGTCAAGCGGATGCCGGTGGCTCCCAGAGGATGGCCGATGGCCGTGCCGCCGCCCATGATGTTCACTTTTTCCGGATCTATCCCCAGTTCCTTGATGCAGTTGAGGGCAACGATGGTAAATGCCTCGTTAATCTCCCAGAAGTCAATATCGGAGGCTTTTAGCCCCGCGTTCTCCAAGGCTTTTTTGCTGGCCGGCACCGGACCGTGTCCCATAATCGTGGGGTCCACGCCGGCAAATCCGATGGAACGGATGGTTGCCAGGGGTTTGATGCCTTTCTTTTGAGCGGTTTCCTTGGACATCAACAGCATGGATGTTGCCCCG
>JASFTL010000309.1:0-5393 GCA_050053555.1 Desulfobacterales bacterium | reverse complement strand
CATTTTGGCCGAATTTGCCAGTGTTGTAGATGCATTAAATGGCGCCATAAAGATCCAAGAGGAAATTCAGAGAAGCAACAAAGATAGCCCTGAGAACCGCCGCATGGAGTTTCGCATTGGTATCAACTTGGGCGATGTGATTGAAGAAGAGAATCGAATTTATGGAGACGGCGTCAACATTGCAGCGCGGGTGGAAGGACTGGCATCAGCAGGAGGAATTTCTATTTCCGGGACCGTCTATGAACATGTTAAGAACAAATTGCCGCTGGAATATGAATATTTAGGCGAGCAAACATTTAAAAATATACCCGAACCGATTCGGCTATATCGCATTCCAACGAAGCCTTCGGATGCTTCACCGGAAGAAGCCGGAGAACCGAATTTCCCAGATCAACCATCCATCGCCGTATTGCCATTTGTGAACATCAGTGGGGATCCTGAACAAGAATACTTCAGCGATGGTATAAGCGAGGACTTAATCACTGACCTTTCAAAGATTTCAGGTCTGTTTGTGATTGCCCGAAACTCTGTTTTTACCTATAAGGGAAAGTCCGTGAAGGTGCAAGAAGTCAGTAACGATCTAAGAGTAAAATATGTATTGGAGGGTAGTGTCCGCAAGGTTGCGAATCGTGTAAGAATCACTGCTCAGTTGGTTGACGCCACGACGGGGGGGCATCTTTGGGCCGAGCGATATGATCGGGATTTAAAGGACATTTTTGCTGTTCAGGATGAAGTCACAAAGAATATCGTATCCGCTCTGGCAGTGAAGCTGACCAGAGATGAAGTGGATCAGTTGACGCGAAGATATACTAAAAATGTGGAAGCGTACGAATATGCCTTGCGCGGTTTGGAGTATCACTGCATGTACACAAGAGAGTCAAACGCCTATGCGCAAGAGATGTTGTTGAAAGCAATCGAACTGGATCCCGAGTATTCATTGGCCTATTCGCGATTGGCTCTTACCTATCTGCATGAATATACTCAAGGATGGACTCAGGATATAAAGTCTATGGAACGCGCTTTCAAACTGGCGCAAAAAGCAATTGCCATGGATGATTCACTTCCAGAAGCTCACCGCATATTAGGGGATATCTATTTATACAGGAAGGACCTTGAGCGGGCCAGGAAGGAGAGGGAAAAAGCCATTGCCTTGGATCCTAATTATTCAGATGGACTTGCAGGGTTGGGAGAAGTTTTGATCTGGGCTGGAGAACACAATAAAGGCATTGCACTCGTGAAAAAGGCGATGATACTTAATCCCTATCATCATGCATGGTATTTCTATATCTTAGGCGTAGCTTACAACTTACAAGAGCGTTATGAAGATGCCATTGAAATTCTTGAGAGAGGGCTCATTCGTAATCCCGATTTTATAGGTACACATTTGGCTTTAGCAGCCCTTTATGGAGGAACTGGCCGCAAAGAAAGGTGCCAGACTGAAGTAAAAGAAATCTTGAGGATAAGCCCCGGGTTCTCTTTAAAATTAATAAAAGAGATGATCCCCACAAAAGATCAAACGATAGTTGATGATTTAATCGACATTTTGCGAAATGCGGGGTTACCTGATTAGATTCTTCTAAATTGTAAACGTATCGCAACTCAGCATGGTATCAGATCAAGTGGTATCTTGGTCATTGCAATTTAATTGAGAAGCTTTTAACTTGTTATTAAAATCGAACTCAATCATTCTGATTTATACCGCTTGTCATAATAATGTTCCGAAAAAAGGATGGCGGCATAAGTGTTGTCGCAAAAAAACGTCCCGCAACCGGAACGTTTTTTTGACAAGCACTATAAAACATCCTTTCAGCAATCCTCCAGATCTATCATTCAGTATCCCTTCGAAATTCATTATTCCTTGTTCGATATTGGATGTTCAATTTCATGGACAAACCAAAAAGGCAAATAATCGCTCAAATCTTTAAATATTGTTAGATACGGCTTGTGTTGACAAAAAAAGGGGATGCATTGCTGCGATCCCCTTTTAATTGTTATTCCAGTTTCTTATTTAGAAGTTTCTACCTGCATATTCATTATACGCCATGGCCACTGTCCGATAAACAAAATGGGCCATCTTGGAAAACGGCAGATAGGCGATCAGACTGAAAACCAATATCAGGTGAATATAGTAAATCGCAAAACTAATAAAAGCCAAGCCCGCCAGTCGTGCCAGTTCGGTCCCCATACCGGTAACCCCCAGCCCGAAAGCAAGATAAACCAGGTACCAATCCCAATAATCGGATTTCTGATCTTTTTTGGCGGCACGGCTCTTGATCAGAAGAATCGTTCCCACAATCAGAGCGACCCCGCTGATATTGGCCAACCATTTTATCGGGTTTAGCTGTGACCAGGGACCATGAACCGGGCCGCTGGGCAGCAAATACGACCCGTAAATCAAAAGGAAAACGATCGAGGTCACGATAAAAAGTCCGATGAATGAAAATAGGGTCAACAGGTGCGCGATCTGCCGATCTTTGTTTTCGGTGCATTGAGAGAATTTATTATGAGTCAGAATGGTTGGGATGACGCGCACCAGGGCCTTGATAAATCCAACCGGTTCAATTTTATCCTGATTGGTCTTGCCCTCTGCCAGCGCATTTTGATGGATATCATTTAAAAACCGCTTCAGCCCCAATGCAAAAACAGCAACCATGAAAATGGCCGCCGGCACCATGTGAATGTCCACCAGCCAGGTAGAGAAAAATTTATAATGCGCGATTCCCTGGCTGAGATCGGGTGTAAAATCCAGCAAACCGGTGATGGTGCCCACCACCAGGAACAGGACCGCCGGGATGGCCAGCAATAGGGGCAGTTTTTTGGGATCCTTAAGCGCTTTTGCCAGCCACCTGGGCCGTGCGTATTCACCAATGGCATACGTCCGGACCGCGGCCAGCACGTCTCCCGGTTTGGCTTCCCGCGGACAGCGCGTCGAACAATCCCCGCAGTTATGACACAACCAGATATCAGAGCTGCCGACCAGCCGGTCTTTTAACCCCCATGACGCCGCAATCATCTCCTTGCGGGGAAAGGGTTTGTTATCTGGAGAGATGGCACAGGCCACCGAACAGGTGGCGCACTGATAGCACTTTTTCAGGTCTTCGCCCCCCAGAGCACCCACTTCTTTAATAAAATCTAAATCAGGCTCAATAACATATGTCTCCGCCATATTCATACCTCCTACGCAATTGAATAATGAAAATTGAAGAATTTCAATCCATATTATCCTTGCGTCATTCAATTCTTCAGGCTTTATTTCAATAAATATTCAATATTCAGTATTCAATTCTTAGAATCCCTTAAAGGGGTTCGGACCCATTTCCTCGATACTGGCCACGAAATCATTGATGATTTGCGGAAGTTTAACATATTCATCGATAGCCACCTGGAATTGCGCCACACGTTCTTCCTCAAGTGCCAGGCTCGATAAGGCATCTCCGATTTTTTTCATGCGGATATCGGCCAGCTCACTGCCCTTGACGAAGTGACACTGATAATCATCACCGTGTTTGCAGCCCAGCAGGAACACGCCGTCCATACCCTGGGCCAGGGCGTCCTTGATCCAGATCACATTGACCGAGCCCAGGCACCTGACCGGGATGAAGCGTACATCCGCCGAATAGGCCAGCCGGTTGAGGGCTGCGATATCCAGGGCCGGGTAAGCGTCATTTTCGCAAACCAGCCCGAGAACCCGCAGCGGCGGCTCGTCATAATCGTCTTCGGAAGGCACACCGATCGCTTTGACCATCGATCCGATACTGTCAATACTGTAATCGGAAAAATTGATAATACGCTCCGGGCAGCACCCCATGCAGGTACCACAGCGGCGGCACCGGGCCGGATTGGGCTTGGGTGTACCCTTTTCATCATCATCGATGGCGCCGAAAGGACATTCTTCCGTGCAGCGTTTGCACTGGGTGCAGCGCTGAAAGAAAAAGTCGGGAAAGCTCATATCGCCCGATCGCGGATGCACGGAAACACCGCGGTTGACCGACTCCAGGCATTGTATGGCCTTTAAAGCCGCTCCGCCGGCATCTTCCACTGCCTCCTCCGTGGTCATGCTGCGCCGGATGGCCCCGGCGGCATAAATGCCGGTTCGCTGGGTTTCATAGGGAAAACAGATAAAATTCGAATCGGCATATTCATCGAAAATCGCGTTGTCGCGAAATCCAGGTCCCTGCCGGTAAGCCAGGTTGATCACCGGGCCATCTTTAGTGACAGGCACCATCCCGGTTGCCAGCACCACCATATCGGCCTTGACCTGAACCTTTTCACCCAGGAGGGTATTGTCGGCTTCGACAATTAAGCCGTCACCGTTTTGGGAAACACGGGTGACCTCTCCTTTGGTTAAAAAGATGCCGGGGTCCTGCTGAATGTTTTTGTAAAAGCTTTCCGTCAGACCCACGGTACGCATATGCTGGTAAAAGACATAAGATTTGCCGTCATCATAATCATCGCGCAGGTATTTAGCCTGTTTGAGCGTCACCAGACTGGTCACCGCCCCACTATAGGCAAAATCTTTGTCATCCCCCTGGCCGGAGCTCTGAATGAAAACCACCGACTTGGCCGCTTTGCCGTCTGAGGGCCGTATGATTTTGCCGGCAGCGGCAATTTCTTCAAACTGATGATTGGTGACCACATCGGCAATCGTGCCAAAGCCCAGATGGGCGAATTCGTCCTCTGCAGGCTCATAGGGCCGCCATCCAGCTGCCAGAATTACGGCACCGAATTTTTCGCCCTTGGCGTCAAAGGTTAAGATGTCCTGTTTGCCTTCATTGTACTTCATAAATTTGGCGTGCAGCGCCTCGGCATCCAGCTCTTTACCATTTTCATCGACTTTCATCTCATCCGGCAGAGGATACGGCACATCGAATTCAGTTTTTTCACCGGGCTTCTTAAGGGTCACGGTAAAATCACCCGGTTCCCCGGCGATGCGCGCAACCACGGTCTCGGTTTTAACGGTGATGTTGGAATAATTTTCGAGTTCATTTATTTTTGATTCAATCGCCGGCGGAATCAAACCATCATAGGGGTAGGCGCCCGGCAACTGTTGGCGCCACTTTTTGGCATTTCCGCCCAGCGAGGCTTCTTTTTCGATGATGGTCACATCGTAGCCGGTCTTAGCTGCATCGATGGCTGCCGAAATTCCGCTGATACCGCCGCCGATCACCAGGATCTTTTTGTTCAGCGTTTCCAGCAGATAGGGCTCAGGCAGATCGACTTTTTCGACCCGCGCCATGCCCATCTTTAAATAATCTTCGGCCATCATCTGAACATGGTCGATGAAGGTTTCATCGTCTTTTTGTTCCTCGGTGGGAGCCGGATATGTTGACCGCGGGTGGGTCCAAACCACGCCTTCCCTTAAGTTCACCCGATCGACAATACAGCCGTCAAAG
>JASFTL010000308.1:0-5394 GCA_050053555.1 Desulfobacterales bacterium | reverse complement strand
AAATATGAAGAAATGGTGGCAACAAGTTTGTTTTTTTGATCCGATTTCAGGCTGTGTTTGTGTTTTTTCATAATTCGAGACTCGGCTGAACTACAAAATAATTTTCTGATATTATTATAAATTTAATACCATGAAGCCTCGGGCAAAGCAACCTCTCCTGTCATTTTATACTATTTGACCCGTTAACGAATCAACTATTTAACGAAATTATCAGGTACGCTCTTTGAGCTCACGCAACTGCTCACCAAATATTTCGTAGATATTTTTTCGCCGGCCGATATATTGGATCTCTATTTTTTTGGAATCTTCCTTGACTCTGTAAATAATGCGGCAGCGTTTTGCTCGAAAAGACAGGTAATATGTCAACGCTAAAATAATTTGGCCCGCCTGAAGCTGCTTTTCACCGCAGATGGACGCAGACGCCTGCCGACACTGATTTTTTATTAGCCACGAGACCCACACGGACTTACACAGACACCATCTTTATTTCTTCATTAATCCTGTTGTTAGCTATATGACGCACAAAATTCATACGAATATTTCAGGTTCAGTTAAATCGTTTGCAAAGCTCATGAGCTCGGAGGCCGGGAAGCTCTTTTTTTGGTCGAATCGTTAGATCGTTAATTGGTTGGCGGATTTTATTCTTTTTGACGATTTGACATAATCTCCGGTATCTGCTCTATGCTGCTGAATCTGCGGATTTGAAGATTGGTTATGGAGGCGGTTATTTAAGGCAGTTGTCATAGCCGACCAAATTCGGGAAATACGTTTTATATATTCCACGATCCCGCGTCAGAATGGCATCACATCTCGCAGAAGCAAAACCGGCAATGTAAAAATCTGAAAGAAAGCGGGCCCCATGGTCCAACGCGCGGCCACATTGCGGACATTTGATTTTTTCTTTCCTTTTCAGGTATTTCATCCAGGCTTTGGCTGCAGCGGTGACCGAATCGCTGTCCAGTGATTCAATGCGAATCGCGTGCTCCTTAACTTATTGAACAATCAGATTGGGTCTTGATTTGACCCCCCTCTGCTACGGGGCGAATAGAAGCTCCGCATTTTAGTGATATTATATGCCGCAAGCCCTCGATCGGCAGATTATGTTTTCTGAACCGCGTCGCCTAATTCTTCGGCTTTCAAAGCCGCATTGTAAATTGCTTCATTCAGTGCGGCCCTAAATGCATATTGTTCTAATGTGAAAATGCTTTCGACGGAAATTCCGCCCGGGGTACTTGCTTCGGACAACAAGTCATGGGGTGAGGCCTGTCGCCGGTTCCAAATTTCCATAGCGCCCACGATGGTTTGGTAGACGACTTTGGTTGATGTCTCGCGGTCGATGCCCGCCCTGATGCCGGCATCGATCAGCGATTGAAAAAACAGGTAGGTCGCCGCCGGACTGCTCAAGGCCATCACTGCATTAATGTTTTCTTCTCTGAGAACAACGTATTCCCCCAGTGAGGCAAAAAGCTCGAAGATATCGCTTTTTTGTTTATCATTTACGTGCGGATTAAAGGCCAACGCAGCAATACCCATGCCGATCTGACTGGGTGGATTCGGCAGTGCTCTGACAACAGGTGTTTTATCCCCCAGGCTCTCGTAAGCATTTATCGGTATGCCTGCGGCCAGGCTAACAACGAGCTTGTTCTTCGGAAGCCGTTTCCGGCGCAATTCGTCAATGACATCTCCCACCGCCTGGGGAGGGACATTGATAAAAATAAAGTCCCCCTTGTCGACGGCCTCGATGTTGTCCTGCGCCATGATAATTTCATATTTATCATAAAGCCGCTGCAATTTATTTTTTCCCGGATCACTGGCAATCACCCGATGGGTGTTTAGCTTCTCCGCTTTGACCAGGTTGTCCAAAATAATATTTGTGATATGACCCGCGCCGATGAAGGCAAGTCTTCTTTCCTTTAAAGCCATTACCGCCTCCTAATAGATAAATGGATCTTTTAAATTTTTTGTATGGATTTGAAATATCAGGGCGACCCGCGGCCGACCTCCTTTTTTTTCGATACTACTTCATGTTCAAGCAATTTTCGGAATCTGCCCTCCAATTTGGGACTGGGATAAAAACCGAGTTCTTTGAGGCTGGTGGTGACATCTACGGGTAAGGCCGCATCTTTGATTTTTTGATTCAGGATTCCGCCCATTATAACCGGAACATCTACCTTTTGCCTGTCCAGCTCAGTCTTCAGGCGTCTGGCATATTCCAGCGCCATCCCGTTGTGAGTGCTGATCAAAATTGCGTCTACGCTGCCGGAGCCGGCTGCCCGGGCAATTTGGTCCGGATTAATTTCAGCTCCCAGGTTAATTATTTTCGTTCCGGCCCGGGAAAGAAGCTCATGGATGATCATGATGGCGTGGGCATGCACATCGGTTGAAGCAATTAAAAATTTACGTCCTTTTAATATGCTTTTTGAGCTGGGGCTGTCAAAAATATGTCCGTATTCATTAATGATGCGTTGTGACATTGCGTATATATCTGTCGGAACTACGGGCTGACGTCCTCCGGGCGAATCTTCATCAGCTTTATGGGCGCCAAACATTTCTTCGAAATCGGCCGGCCCGAGCATCTTCAGCACGTATAGCATTTGCACGGGATCACCAATATCAACGTTTGCTTCTTTTAATCCGTCCAGCGCTTTTTCAAACACTGATTTTCCGGCGGAATACAGCTTGGCTGATAAATCGTATGCGGAAGTAAAATCGATGTGAGGCCATAAGCGCCTGGCGGTCTCCTCTATCCGCCGTCCATAGGATTGCGCCTCGGCAATTTCATCGGCAGACGGTATCCGCAATGCTTCGGTGGCCGGCAGCGGCAGCACGGCATTTCCGGTGGGGCATTCCAGCTGGGACATGATATCCCACAATAGATATTCGGCAACCAGGCCCCGGTTTTGGCTAAAATCGCTGCCAAAGGAAATGGTGTCGCCATATATCATGGAGCCGATACAATCGTGCTCGTGGATTTCATGCATCGTGAAAATCCATCCTGCACGTTTTGTCGGATCGGAGGTCAACCCACCGATACAATGGGAAAGCTTCGCATTGAGAAGATCTTCCACGATATAGCGTTCCAAAAAGGCCCATCCGGCCACCGTGGCACAATCATAAAAAAGCGCTCCGAAACCGTCTTCCAGGTAAGAATGCACCAGCGTGCCTTTATTTTGCACCGCCCCCATGATGGCTATGGCTTTGACCGTTTCAACAGCGGTGGTCACGTTATCGGTCCACATCGGCACTTCGTGAGCAAAAAACTGCGAAAGATTTCCGATGGTCGTCACCCCGGCCTTCAGCGCCTGGATCGTGTTTTCAACCGACGCCGGAAATCCGATCATGAAATCACCCATATGCGGCTGTATGGGAACCACCCGTCCAACCTGTAACCATTGCTCATGGGTTTTGAGCATGGGGCCGGTTTCAGCCGGTATCCGGTCCCGCTGGTTTTTGGGCAACCCCATGCGCCGGTCCAGGCAGATACCGGCCCTGTCGACTACAAAACCCGATTCTTCAGCGGTTCTAAAAAGCAGTGCCAGGGCCTCGGCTGTATCCCGCCACGTGTTCATTCCAATGTGGGCGTGATACATAATTTGTTTGTTTTTAATACACTGCCGTTTATACTCCAGTTCAGAGTCAACTCCCCGTTTGTCCATGAACGCGGTGCGGCCGATTTCAATATCTTTGGCGATATCGCAACCTTCTTTGATAATCGAAGTGCCCAACGGCAATTCAGCTTCAAGAATGGTTTGAATTTTCTGACAAAATTGCGAAAAATTCATCAACTCAATCCTAAGATTTCACTTTTTATTTCTTCGCGGGTTTAATACCCCCGCTGCTTGCGGCGAAAGTCGACAGCTTCCCGATGATACCCCGCTATTTGCGGCGTGGTTTTGCATTGACGCGTCGATTCGTCATTCAAGATAAAAGGCGCACGATGGCTTGGCTTTCGCCTGGGGCCGTAAAGAAAAAATCGCATGTGTCGGGCACTATTGCCCTTGACGGTAAAATCCCTCAATTTTCTTGATATATTCAGGATCCAATCCAATATCCCGCGCACCGGTGAGCATGATTTCCACATAGCTGCGTGAAGGCGGGAAGGGGCCTTTCGGATCAATCACCCGATATAAATCAGCCGAATGGAATTTGCCGTCTTCGCCCAACACCAGATACGTTATCCTTTTATACAAATCTTTGTAAACACCTTCCAGGTTATCGAGCGCTATGAGCTCCTGCTCGGTCACTTCGTAAAGTACGCCGTGAACGAGCTCACCGGGGGCCTCCATAATGCCGCTATAGCCCCCCTGGCGTTCTTCCGACCAGAACGGGAACTGTACTTCAAAGTTGGGCAAGTACCCCTTCATCACAAACTTCGCGTTCGGAATCAGTTCTTTTTTGACAAAATCGATGCTTAGATTAGATCCATAGCCGAAATGATACATGTACGAATCCTCCTGTGGTATGGGGTTCCTATTGCATATGATTCGATTCATACTCGCGCATATTTCTATTGTCAGATACAATGCTTCCGATTAAATAACAATAATATAAGATCATTGAGACACTATGTGCTGATTGAAAGGTGGAAGGATATTTTTAATTTTACTTTAAGAATTGATCATACAAAAATATGAGAAATGATCATCATAACCGAAGACATATTTGACAGTCTTTTGGCTACTGGCAAATTATTCTCAGGTACTTAATATTGAGTTAATTTGGTGCGTTAAAACGAGGATCTTGTTATATGAGATTTTGTTCGCCGATATTTACGCTTCCATCGGAATATACATTCCCAAAGACTCTCCGCCGTCGACTGTAATGGCGGTGCCGGTAATATATTTGGCCTCGGAAGAGGCTAAAAATGCAAACAGAGCGGCAATTTCTTCGGGGTCCGCATGACGCCCCATGGGGATACGGGCGTTGACCGCATCCATCATTTCGGCGGTGTATTCTGCTTTTTGCATGGGTGTCAATACATAACCGGGACAAATCGAATTGATTCTGAGCCAGGGCGCACATTCCATAGCGATGGTTTTGGTCAGGTTAATCACGGCGGATTTTGACGCATTATAATCCGCATAATACGGATAACCCGCAAACCCGTTGGTTGATGCGGTGAATAAAATAACCCCGGATTGCTGCGGTTTCATGCGTTCAATGGCCGCTTTGGCGCACAAAAACATTCCGTCTAAATTGATGCGCAGCACTTTCGACCACTGGTCATAGTCGATTTTCACAAACGGCTGGCGAACACTGATGCCCGCATTCGATATCAAAATGTCGATGCCGCCCATGATTTCGTCTACTTCCTTAAATGCCGCTTCTATTTCGTCCGGGCTGCTCACGTCTGCACAAACCCCGCCTGCCAGCGGTGACAGTTGAGATTGGGCG
>JASFTL010000307.1:0-5398 GCA_050053555.1 Desulfobacterales bacterium | reverse complement strand
TCAATATGGGCCTGGGCGAAGCGATCCATAATATAAAGTTGCTCGATTCCGCGGTTGAAGAACTGATGATCATCTCTGGGCAAAAGCCGGTGGTGACCCGTGCAAAAAAATCCATAGCGGCTTTTAAGCTTAGAGCAGGAATGCCGATTGGGTGTATGGTTACTTTGCGTCGGCAACGCATGTACGATTTTTATTACAAGCTGGTCAATATTGCTTTGGCGCGCGTTAGGGATTTTCGGGGCGTTTCCAGCAAGGCTTTTGACGGCCGGGGCAATTATTCTCTAGGAATTAAGGAACATATTATCTTCCCTGAGATTGATTACGATAAGATTGATAAGATCAAAGGTCTTAATATTAGCATTGTGACCACTGCCCAAACAGACGAAGAGGGCAAACAACTGCTGGGCCTGTTGGGCATGCCGTTTAGAAATTAGGGAGGAAGATTTGGCGAAAAAAGCGTTAAGAATAAAAGCGATGCGAAAGCCTAAATTCAAGGTAAGGCAATACAATCGATGCCCCATCTGTGGGCGCTCTAGAGGATATCTAAGAAAGTTTGGTCTTTGCCGTATTTGCTTTCGGGTATTCGCATCCCAGGGCAAGCTTCCCGGAGTGGTAAAATCTAGCTGGTAGCCAATAACTGGCCCCTGGTCCGTGGCATCTGGCTGCAGGCTCCTGGTCACTAGTTCGTGGCCAGCAGCAAAAATCAAGCTGCCAGCAGCCAGAAACCAGTCACCAGATAAATAGGAGAATATAATGGCGGTAAGCGACCCAATAGCCGACATGTTGACCCGGATTAGAAACGGTATCAAAGCCAGGTTTAACAGTGTGGACGTGCCGGGATCAAAACTTAAAACAGAATTGGCCAAAATATTGAAGGAAGAGGGTTTTATCAAGAATTATAAATTCCTCAAGGATGGCAAGCAGGGCATTTTGAGGATTTATCTTAAATACGGTCCGGGGCACTCTGTGGTGGTTTACGGTCTCAAACGCATCAGCAAACCCAGTCGCAGGGTTTATGTGAAAAGCAAAGATATCAAGCCCGTCTATAATGGTATGGGGATTTCCATTTTATCTACCTCCAAGGGTGTCATGACGGACAAAAAAGCGCAGCAGGAAAACGTCGGCGGCGAGATTCTGTGCAATATTTGGTAGTCCTAAAAAAGTAAGCGCTGAACAGTTAAAAGTACGCAATGGGTGGTCAAAAGTATGCATTGGTCGCCAAAACGCTAACGGCCTGCCGCATACGATTCACTGCATCGCAACAGGGAGTCAGAGATGTCGCGAGTTGGTAAGAAGCCGGTTCCAATTCCGGAAAAAACCAAAATTAGATATGAAAACAGAGTCTTAACCGTTCAAGGTGCAAAAGGCACGCTGACGCGATCGATCCACCCCGCTGTGGAATTAAAAATAGAAGATGATGTGTTGGATGTCGTTGCGTTGGAAGATAAACGGACCAGTCGGGCGCTGCAGGGACTCACCCGAAGCCTGGTGGCCAATATGATTGTCGGCGTTAATGATGGATTTGAGCGCTTGTTGTTAATAAATGGCATCGGCTATCGGGCCGAAATGAAAGGCAAAACCATCATTTTACATGTTGGATTTTCCAAACCGGTAGAATTCGATCTGCCGGAGGACATTTCCGCGTCCATTGAACGAAACACGACCATCAAATTGTCCGGCATCGACAAAGAAAAATTAGGTCTAACCGCTGCGGCCATTCGCAAAATAAGGCCTCCGGAACCTTATAAGGGCAAAGGTATAAAATACGTTGAAGAGCATATTCGCAGAAAAGCCGGTAAAGCAGGGGTCACGGCTCAGCAATAAAGGGTTTTGAAAAATGGGAACGATGAATTTAAAGACACAAGCGCGGTTAAAACGAAAAAAAAGAATACGCAAAAAGATGACGGGCACTGGCAACCGACCTCGACTGTGTGTGTTCCGAAGTGCCAAGCACATTTATGCACAAATCATTGATGATTCTCTCGGTCAAACTCTGGCTGCAGCATCTAGCATGGAAAAAACCGTTCGGGAGAATTCTGAATCTAAAAATAAGGTGACGGCGGCCAATACGGTGGGCAAAATCATCGGTCAACGCGCATTGGAAAAAGGAGTTAAAACGATCGTATTCGACCGTAACGGCTTTCTCTACCATGGCAGGGTCAAGGCCGTTTCAGACGGTGCCCGTGAGGCGGGCTTAAAATTTTAAATTCATAAATTGAAATTGAGCTCAGATGCAATTGAGAAGTTCTCACGCCAAGACGCCAAGGCGCAAAGATTTTTAATTACATAATAGTCTTTTTCTTTGCGGGCTTTGCGGCTTTGCGTGCGAATTATAAGGAGGCAGGCTCTTGTTCAAGCAAGAAATAGAAGAAACTCAGTTAATAGACAAAGTCGTCCATATTAATCGGGTGGCGAAGGTCGTAAAGGGGGGTCGACGTTTCAGCTTTAGTGCAATCGTTGTGGTTGGTGACGGTCAAGGATCCGTTGGTTTCGGGCTTGGCAAAGCCGGGGAAGTTCCGGAAGCGATTCGAAAGGGTGTTGAAAAAGCAAAAAAAAGCATGATTGCTGTACCTTTGATTGAAGGTACCATACCCTACGAGACGATTGGCAGATTTGGGGCCGGCAAAGTTTTACTTAAACCGGCTGCGCAAGGTACCGGTGTGATTGCCGGTGGTGCCGTCCGTGCCGTTCTGGAAGCAGTCGGTGTTCAAAATATTCTAACCAAGTGTATCGGATCACATAACCCTCACAACTTGGTGAAGGCAACGCTCGACGGTCTTGAGCGACTTGAGAGTCGTGAGCAGGTGGCTGCCAGGCGGGGAATTTCGGTAGAAAATCTGTAGATTCCAGCACGAAATGAGCAACGCGAGAATAACGGAAAGGATGAAATAAATGGCTGGAAATGTTAAAGTCACACTCGTTCGAAGCATGATTGGCAGACCCGAGCAGCATCGCAGAGTTTTACGAGGGATGGGATTAACGCGGTTAAATAAAACAGTTGAACTTAAAGATACTCCTGAAATCCGGGGGATGATTAATAAGGTTTCGCATCTGGTCAGCACTGAGGAGAAGATTGATGAAGCTCCATGAACTATCACCACCGTCAAAATCCCGCAAAGTGAGGAGACGTCTGGGCCGCGGTGTCGGAACCGGAAGGGGCAAGACTGCCGGTCGGGGTACGAAAGGATTCAACAGTCGATCCGGTGGCGGTGTCAGACCCGGTTACGAAGGTGGGCAGATGCCGATTCAGCGGCGCTTGCCGAAACGCGGCTTTGCGAATATATTTCAAAAAAAAATTGCCGTCATCAATGTCAGGGATTTATCAGCATTTACGAGTGGCAGTTTAGTGGATGAAGCAGCGCTCATAAAAACGGGCCTCATAAAAGGCAAAAAAGACGGTATTAAATTACTCGGGCAGGGTGAGATCAGTATAGCCCTCAATGTTAAGTTAAATCAGGTCAGCGCAAGAGCCAGAGAGAAAATTGAAGCAGCTGGCGGCAGCGTAGAGGTCATATAATGATAGGCAGCGGGTTCCAAAATGTTTTTAAAATTCCCGAGCTGAAAAAGCGTATTATTTTCACTTTGGCGTTGCTCGTCGTATACCGGGTAGGTGTCCATGTCCCGGTGCCGGGTATCGATGCGGCAGCCCTGGCATCCTTCTTTGCCAGAGCAGAAGGCACTATATTTGGCATTTTCAATATGTTTTCGGGGGGCGCTTTTGAACGCTTGTCTGTTTTTGCTTTAGGGATTATGCCTTATATCAGTGCTTCAATTATTTTACAGCTTTTGACTGTTGTTATTCCGCATCTTGAACAGTTAAAAAAAGAAGGTGAAGCCGGTCGTAAAAAAATTACGCAATATACCCGCTATGGCACCGTGGTTTTAAGCATTATTCAGGGATTTGGTATCAGTGTCGGATTGGAAAGCATGAGCTCGCCCGGCGGCGCGCCGGTGGTGATGATGCCGGGTTGGGCATTTCGGTTGATGACCGTAATTACCTTAACGGCTGGCACAGCCTTCATCATGTGGCTGGGGGAGCAAATCACAGAGCGTGGAATCGGCAATGGAATCTCCCTAATCATTTTTGCCGGTATCATTGCTCGGCTACCCACTGCTGCAGGTAATACGTTTCGCCTGCTTTCAACCGGCGAGATGGGAATTTTTATTGCGTTGATTCTGGTTATTTTTATGGTGCTTGTTGTCGGATTCATCATTTTTGTCGAACAAGGACAACGCCGTATCCCGGTGCAATATGCCAAACGTGTGGTGGGGCGCAAAATGTACGGCGGTCAGAGCACCCATCTGCCGCTGAAAATAAATACTTCCGGTGTGATTCCGCCGATTTTTGCTTCGTCGATCATCATGTTCCCGGCTACCATCGGCAGTTTTATTAATATTCCTTGGATAAGAAATATTGCTGAAACAATGCGGCCGGGCAATCCGATTTATGAATTATTGTTTGTCGGATTTATTTTCTTTTTTTGTTATTTTTATACAGCAGTAACCTTCAACCCGGTTGACGTTGCCGAAAATATGAAAAAGCACGGCGGATACATTCCGGGCATCCGCCCCGGCAAGCGCACAGCAGATTATATCGATAAGGTCTTAACTCGCATCACGCTTGGCGGAGCTATTTATGTGTCTGCTGTTTGTGTGCTGCCCTCTATTTTAATAACCCGGTTTAATGTTCCATTTTATTTCGGTGGAACAGCGCTGCTTATTGTAGTCGGCGTGGCCATTGACACGGTTGCACAAATCGAGTCACACATGCTGAGCCGACACTACGAGGGATTTCTAAAGCAAGGTTCCAGGTTAAAAACCCGGTAATCGCCGGCGCTTCAGATCTGGAATTATAAACCGCGGAAACAGGAGTTGCCTGTGGCCAAAGAAGAACCGATAGTTGTCGAGGGAATTGTTCTGGAGACATTGCCCAACGCGATGTTCAAGGTCGAGCTGGAAAACAAACATCAGGTGCTTGCCCATATTTCAGGAAAGATGCGCATGCACTTTATTAAGATTCTGCCTGGAGATAAAGTTACCGTAGAGCTATCTCCATATGACCTGACTCGCGGCAGAATAACCTACAGATCAAAAT
The DNA here is from genome assembly GCA_050053555.1 of Desulfobacterales bacterium. Classification (GTDB taxonomy): domain Bacteria; phylum Desulfobacterota; class Desulfobacteria; order Desulfobacterales; family JAHEIW01; genus JAHEIW01. The sequence goes on along the minus strand of JASFTL010000307.1, from coordinate 303 downwards.
AAAACAGGTAATTAGGTTTTGGATGCAGATCTGATTTGTTTGGGCATAGATTTTAACAAATTACAATACCAAATTCGTGATGCCTAATTACCAGTTTTATAAGGAGTACCTTTCATGAAGGTTCGAGCATCTGTGAAAAAAATGTGCCCGAAGTGCAAAATCATTCGACGGAAAGGGACCGTACGGGTGATCTGCGAGAACAAGCGACACAAACAGCGGCAGGGATAAAGGAGGACAAATATTGGCAAGGATAGCAGGCGTTGACCTACCAAGAAATAAACGGATCGAGATCGGTCTGACCTA
>JASFTL010000306.1:0-5418 GCA_050053555.1 Desulfobacterales bacterium | reverse complement strand
GAAGCTCTTACCAAGTACAAGCTGTTCAAAAGGCTTAAGGTTGCAGCTGTTCTCGGTTGGGGGACCGGCGACACAGAGGCGCTTTCGCCTACGATTACCAAGGATAAAATGCCCTATGTGTCTGCTTCCTACTCGGCCCATTTAACCGACCCTGCAAAGACGCCTTACAATCTTTTCTTTGCAACGGACTATTCAACCAATGCCCGGGCGGCAATCACGGCCTGGTTCGATAAAAAGTGGCCCAAGCATGCAGACTACGGCAAACGCAAACCTCGTTTTCAGTGTTCTTACATGTTTGCCTCTGCCTATTGCAGCGCGCCCATAAAGGCTATCAAGGACCAGGCCAAGCTGTTGGGCTTTGAAGTCGGCCCTGACCAGGATACCTCTCTGACGGCGATCGATACCAAAAGCCAGATCCTGGCCATGAAGGAATTCAAGCCGGATCTTGTCTGGCACGGTAACACCACCATGTCGGTGTCAGCGACCGTAAGAGATGCCTTTGCACTGGGTTTGGGAGCCGATCATATCGTCAATAACTGGGGATATGACGAGAACCTGCCCCTGTTAGGCGGCAAGGCTTCCGAGGGCGTCATGGGCGCTGCGGTCTGTGCCTTTTTTGGGCAAAACGTCCCGATGATGGATAAGGTCGTCGAGTACGCCCAAAAGTTTAATCCCGGAATTCCGCGGGAAAAGCGCCTCATCAGAACGGTTCAAGCCTGGGGAGACGTGCTTATTCTTTGGGAAGCATTAAAACGGGCGGACAATGCCGGAGACCTGAGCGGCGAGAGCATCCTGAAAAACGGTTTTGAGACCATGAAAAATTTCGATATCGGTCTGGGAGCACCGCCGGTCACCTACACATCCAAAGATCATCGCGTAGCCGGTCAGGTTCCGATCTATGAATTGAAAAACGGAAAGTTCGTGCTGGTCGAGCGCGTAGATTTGAAGGGCCGCTGGCCGGATAAATGGGCCAAAGAGTGGCTCGGATGGTAGTTGTATTCGTTGAATGGTAAAATAGTTGAATGGTCAAAAACTCTATACTTCTATTTGACCAGTAGACAGATTATCCATTTAACTAACTTCCGAAGGAGGTCAAAATAAGTTGTCCGATGATAACATGATCTTAAAGATCAACAACATTGAGGTTAAATATCACGAGGTTATTCTGGTCATCAAAGGCGTTTCCATTGAGGTTCCGGAAGGCGGGATTATCGCCCTTCTGGGGGCCAACGGTGCCGGGAAAAGCACCATCCTAAAAGCCGTCTCGGGTCTTCTAAAGCATGAAGACGGCGAGGTTACCGATGGGTCGATCGAGTTCATGGGTGAGCGCATCGACAAGATGGGTCCGGAAAAAATCGCCAAGATAGGCATTGTGCAGGTGATTGAAGGCCGCCGTGTGTTTGAGCATCTAACCGTCGAGGAGAATCTGAAGGTGGGAGCTCATATGAAGAAACAGGGCCGGTCCATCAAGGACGGGCTGGAGATGGTTTATCACTATTTCCCGCGCTTAAAAGAAAAACGCACTGAAACCGCTGGATTTATCAGCGGCGGTGAACAACAAATGACCGTTGTTGGGCGCGCCCTGATGACCAGCCCCAAGCTGATTCTATTAGATGAACCGTCTATGGGGCTGGCCCCATTGCTCATCCATGAAATTTTTAATATTATTATGCGCCTCAATGAAGAAGAAAAAATATCCATGCTTTTGGTTGAGCAGAATGCCAAGCTGGCCCTCAATGTTGCTCCGCATGCATACGTGCTGGAAACTGGTCGTATTGTCATGGATGATAGTGCCGAAAAGCTCAGGGAAAATCCGGATATCAAAGATTTCTACCTGGGCATGACCGATTTTGGGGGAAGAAAAAGTTTTCGGGATGTTAAGCACTATAAACGGAGAAAGAGATGGCTTACCTAAACCCTTAAATTGAATGAGGGGGAGAATATGTTAAAAAAGACAATTGGACTCATTTGTTTGGTAGCTTTGGTTGCAGTCGCTTTTTTTACCGGCTGCGCCGGCATGCAGAAGGCCACAGAGAGCAATTTTAAAACCCCGGTGGTTACGCTGGACTATGTTGATGTTGCACATTACTTCGGGTGGTGGTACTACAGCCCCAAGACTAAGCCGACCAAAGGAAAAGCCGGGCACAATTCGGCTCCTCTGGATTATGGCTTTGTTTTTAATATCGAAAACCCCAATTCATTTCCGGTTCAACTGGATGGATTCAAATTTGCCTGTGTCCTAGATGGGTTTGAGCTCAATTCGGGTTACTCTACTGAAACGATGTGGATCCCACCCGGAAAAACCAACCAGTTAAAGGTGGAGGTGATGTACGATTTTAGAGGGGCGCAGTTGAGTTTGCTTATCGTGGCCGGACAGCAGCTGAAAGCAAAAGGAGTCAGCTTTTGGGATGTGATCGAAAAGATCTGGACCCAAGCGCCTGATTTCACATTTCAGGTCGGGGTGACGCAGGGTTCGGCAGTTTTCAAAGCCAATGGCCTGACCCGCGTGGCCGCATTTGAAGGCAGCTATCCAGAATAGGGCAAAATCAATCAAGGGTTTTGTCAGCTGGATTTAATACCTCTTTTCCTGCCCTCTTCTTTATATGGAAGGGGGTAGGGGAAAGAGGAGGGGGACGATTATTTTCTGACTCACATGTAAATTTGCGCTCTGAAGCCCGACTTATCTTTTGATAAATACGCTTATCTTGGCTTTGAATCCTAATCTAATTCTTTCCTTTTTCTATCTTTGGCCTGCATTTAGAACATGAATTCGATAATGTAGCCACGTATACAAAAATAAAATTTTAAAGGATAATTATTCCATGGGATTACGAGATTATACTTTTTATGATCTGATTAATCGCAACGCGGTCTGCTTCAAGGACCGCCAGGCCTGGTTTGAGGTCGATGACCAACGGACCCTGACCTTCGCAGAATTTAAAGAACATGTGGATCGGCTGGCCAAGGGATTGGGAAAAATCGGTGTTAAAAAAGGCGATCGAATCGGTGTTTTGGGAAAAAACAGTCTGGAATATTTTCTGCTCTACGGTGCCGCTGCAGCCTTGGGCGCCATTATGGTGGTCATCAACTGGAGGCTGTCGGCCGAAGAAGCGCTTTATAATTTAAATGACTGTGAACCCAAATTTCTTTTTGTGGATGCCGAATTTCAGGACATGATCGCCAGCGCCAAAAACAAGTTATCTTCCGTGGAACACTATTTTAATTTGAAGCCTGCGGGAGGTAATTTTACGGAATTTAACTCCTTGATGGATGAGCCGGGTGAGTTTGAATTCGTTGATGTTGCAACGGATGACGGATGGGTCATTATTCATACGGCCGCGGTGGCCGGCAGACCCCGCGGTGCCCTGCTAACTCATGGAAATTTGATCGGCGCCAATATCAGTTTAAATCTGCTTTTCAATTTATCTGCTGAAGATGTGCATTTAAACCTTTTGCCGCTTTTTCATGTCGGCGGCCTATCCATTGCAACCGGCGCTTTTCATGCCGGCGCATTGAATGTGAATATGAGCAAATTTGATGCGAAACAGGCAGTGGATCTGATTGTCGAAAAGAAGGTCACGTTCCTCTATGATTTTTCACCGATTCTATCCTCTATCCTTGATGAGCATGAAAAAACCGGCAAAGACATAAAGAGCTTAAAAGCCGTCCTGGGAATCGAAAACCCTGAAACCATCGAGCGGTATCAAAAATTGATCAACGGCACTTTTTTTTGCGTCTACGGTCAGACCGAAACATCCGCCATGGCAACATTAGGGCGCTACAACGACCGCCCCGGAGCAGCCGGAAAAACGTTGCAGCTGGCTGATGTACGACTGGTTGACGACAGTGACAACCCCGTAAAAGCCGGCGAGACCGGAGAGATCGCTGTAAAAGGACCTTTAGTATTTAAGGGGTATTGGAATCTGCCGCAAGACACGCAATACGCGTTTCGGGATGGCTGGCATCATACCGGCGATCTGGGGCGCTTTGATGAGGACGGTTTTCTGTGGTACGAGGGCCGTAAGGCCGAAAAAGAGCTGATTAAACCGGGGGGTGAAAACGTTTATCCGGCGGAGGTTGAAAATGCGATTTTAGAGAACCCGGCTGTGGATGCGACCGTTGTTTTTGGCGTTCCCGATCCGAAATGGAAAGAAGGAATCAAAGCGGTCTGTATTTTAAAATCAGGGCAACAGATCGACGCCCAGGAACTCATCACCTTTGTGGGCCAACGCATCGCCAGTTATAAAAAACCGCATTTCGTCGAATTTGTAACCGAGCTGCCATTACTGAAAGACGGTTCACCGGATCGTGCGAAGATCAAGGAGCTGTACGGCGGACCCCAAGACTAATGTGGGCCCTCTAAAAAGCATCCCCTTTTGGCCAATCTCTGCATCAGACTCAGATTTCAATCCTCGCATACTCAAATGTATGCCTCCGGTTAAAATCCTCGCCTTCCTTGACCTTGACCAAAACTGAATACTTTTTAGAAGGCCCATATTCTATCTATTCAATGTATCGCTATGTCGGGGTCCGGTCATATATTGAACTTCCCCCCAAGCATCTACGAATGAGTGTTGACTTCCTTCCTTATTTTAACTATATGTTCAACCTTAATATTTTTGTGCTCTTCTGAGCAAGTGAGAAATCATATTATATAAAATCGCGCAGCGATTTTATAAGGAGAAGAGAATGGTCAGAACAGAAATTTCGCTTTTTCTAAAGAATGTGCCGGGTGAACTCGGCCGACTGGCAACCATGCTGGGAGAAGCCGGCATAAACATCGATGCCCTGACGATACAGGATGCATCGGCCTATGTTCAGGAGCTTTTTAAGGCCAGGGGAAAATCTCTAAAGCGGATTGCCTCGGCTGCCAGTTATAACTCTATGCGCAAAGATTCGGCCGAATTTGCGCTGATCCGGCTTCTGGTCGGCGATACGGATAAAACCGTTGATCTGCTGTCAAAAAATGACTTCATCTTTGATATCATGCCGGTCATTGCCCTTGAACTCGAGAACCGGCCGGGCGAACTGGCAAAAATTTCATCAAAATTCGGTGAAGAAGGAATTAACATTAATTATGTTTACGGATCGGTTTCCTCGCCGGATGAGAAATGCCTGTTTGTTTTTTGCCCGGAGGATATAGAGATAGCTTCAAAAATTTTCAAGAAATAATATTTGGGATATAGCTACGCTGTAAAATGGTGGGCTGTTCCGGTAAAGCAAATTAAAATTCGAAATCCAAAGCACGAAATCCGAAACAAACCTTAATCACAGATGACCGAAATCCAAAAAGGATTGGTCCTCATCTTTTCTTGCTAATTTCAATTCGCTAAGATTATACCATAAGCGTTATTTTAGTTCTTTTACAACTTGATTATACCATATAAGGACAGCTAGAAAAACTGCTGCAGTTCAGCG
>JASFTL010000305.1:0-5422 GCA_050053555.1 Desulfobacterales bacterium | reverse complement strand
CGTGATGGCAGAACAAAAGCCGAAAATGAAGTTGGGTGCGGCGAATAACAACCAAGGCGCTTTTAGGAGCCGTAGGATGCCAAGAGAGCTGTAAGAAACTTCCAAAGCTTTTCAACGGAGGGGATAGGAAGCGGCTCATTCGGCGTATGCGAATTTTCAATCGCGGGTCCAATGGCAATCATATCCATTTCGGGAATTTTGGCAGCAATGATACTGCACTCTAAGCCGCCGTGGACAACTTCGATTTTAGAGTCTTTGCCGAAGGTCGCACGATACACCTGTTTACTTTGTTGCAGCAGCGCCGAATCACTGTTCGGTTCCCAGGCAGGCCAGCGATCGACCACTTTTGCTTTCGCTCCCGATTCTTTTGCCGCTGATTGAATTCGGGATTGCAGCCCATCGATCTCTTTTATAGTGGCACTACGTTCCAAGCTGATGACAACAAAGGTATTTTTCTTGAAATGAGCTAAGCCGATATTGTTAGAAATCTCAACATTGCCCTCAAATTCGGAGGACATTGCGGCAACACCATCCGGAAGCGTTTTCAGCAGGTTAATTATTTTTTGCGTATCTTTTGGGGTAATTGCCTTTGCCGTTTTTTTCTCGTCGGCCGCTGTAAGGGTAATTGACACATTGGATTCCGTCGACGCAAATTCTTTTTGGATATTTTGTTCGTATATTGCGGTAATTTCTTTAAATTTCTGAGCAAAACCGGATTCAAAGGCCAAAGATGCCAGCGCATTTTGAGGAATTGCATTGGCTTTTGATCCTGCTTTAAGCGTCACAAGTCTAATCTGGTACGCTTTATTCAACTCGTCCAATATAGCGGCTATAATTTTAATTGAATTGCCTCGTCCTTTATTGATGTCAAGGCCTGAATGCCCGCCACGCAAACCTGAGACCTGCAAGTTAAACACTTTGAATTCTGGCGGCAACTTTTTTTTAGTTGTGGGCAGGGTGATTAGTGTCACCGACCCCCCCGCAGAACCGATGGTCAGAACCCCCTCCCCTTCAGAATCAACGTTGATGAAAATTTTGCCTTTGATAAATCCGGATTTTAATTTGGCCGCACCTTTTAGCCCGATTTCCTCCTCCACAGTAAACAATAGTTCAAGAGGGGGATGCGATACATTTTCGTCTTCTACCGAGGCCATGCAAAGCGCAATCCCAATACCGTTATCGGCACCTAAGGTTGTCCCTTGGGCGGAAAGCCATTTCCCATCGTATTTAAGCTTAAGGGCGTCTTTTTTGAAATTGTGGTTCGAATCGGGTGTTTTTTCACATACCATGTCCAGGTGAGCCTGCAGTATAATTGTCGGTGCATTTTCGAATCCTTTGGTCGCTGGTACCTTTACAAGTACATTTCCCTTGCCGTCCTTTTTAAATTTCAAATCATTCGCTTCTGACCATCGCTTGAGCATTTTGGCGATGTTTTTCTCTTCCCCCGGGCAGCGCGGAATAGAACTGATTTGTTCGAATTTTTCGATTACGGCAGATACCTTCGCGCTTTCGATGCTAATCGCGCCCGATGCAAGAAGGGTAGTCGGAATGAAAACGCCAGCAAATGACAAGAAGATAGAAAAAGCAAAAAAAACAAACCATCGGCTTTTTAAATTGTTCATCACAAGTGCCCACCTATTTTTTGAAAAGAATGAAGTTGCTTAATGGTGTAGACAAATCCAAAATACCATCTAACTTTTTTTGGATGTTACGGTCTGAAAAGATGAGATCCGCTGCGTTAGTTTTTTTCCTTTACATGCGGGACAGCTGAATTTCTTCTTTTCATAGTCGGAAATTGAAATAACAATGCTAAAATTTTTCTTACATTTATCGCAGTGAAATTCATAAGTAGGCATAAAAGACCTCCATTTTGTTTGAATAAAAACAATTATAAATTGCTGCCATAAATCGTATTCAAATATAGTGCGATCAATCTTATAAAGATCGCCAACACGAGGGTTAGAATCTAAAATCTTTGCAAGCGGGGTGATGCGGATCAGCCACTGCAACATGCGGTACAGCTTAAATGGATGGTATTTTCATACAATATTTTTTGCCTAAAGGTCAAATCGAAATAAATTTCCGGCCGGTTCTGAAATCTATATGGCGATCAAAGACGACGCGGTGGATTCCACCAACCGATAACCGTTGCGTATCTCTTAAACCAGATTCTTTCCCGGCGTTCGATTTCCCTGACCCAATCTCCCAGAGCCGACGCGTGATGGATGACAAGGGGGGTGCTTTGCGGGGGCAGGATATCGTTTTGCAGGCCGTAGAGATAAATGGTTTTTTGAATTTCGGCTGTGGTTTCTTTTGTGTCCCACGCCGTGGGGTGGATAAAGCCGTGGATGGCTCCTTCTGTGTTTGAATACCCGATTTGGTGCGGAAATTCTTCTTTGAGCCGCCGCATTAAACGAATGGCTTGCAAATTTTTTTCGACACTCAGTCCCTTATTCAGATTCCGCAATATGGCGTCGTCGAACGACTCAAATCCGATAGAACTCAAAAGCACATAAACGCCCAGCTTAGCGGCAACATCCAGCGCCGCTCTTAAATGCTGCATTCCTGATATGAGTCCATCCGCTCTCAAAGTGAGATTGATCTGTGAAATCCCGATGCGGCGTGAATGAACTTCTTTAAGCAAATCCGAGAGCAGCGGCAGGGGATATTCATTAATGAGTTCAAAGGGAATCTTCCTGCCGTCCGGCGCTTCCGGCAGACACTGTATTTGAGCGATCACCGACGCCATATCCAGCATTCCATGAAATCCTTTGTCCACTGCCACATCACAGAAGCTGCAGCCCTTTAATCGCAGCTGAATTCTTTGCCCCTGCCCTTTATCGATAGAAACGGGATAATCGATCTGCATCTGCGATATCCGGGAGGCATGGGGGCAGCCGATGTGCTGAAGGACCTGGCCGGTACGGATATCTAAAGGCGAAATACCGCCCTTTGCGAGTATGTATATATTATCCCAGCGCACCTTACTCAGATATCTCCTGTCCCACTCTTTAGGAGGATTTTGCCTGACGGTGCCGTCTTCGTCCAAATACAACAGACCGGAAATTTGCGACCGATTATTTCCATTGAGACTGTTCAACAGCGGCAGCACCTGCTCGGCCGGCCCTTGCAGACCGAAGTTGAAACATTCCCAAAGACCCTGGAAGCGATGGGGATGTTGACGCCAGCCCTTTTCGCCCCCATAATCAACATCGGCTTGCGGACCCGCCAGAATCGTAACGGCCCCCTCGGCCCTCAGCTCCCCGGCCAGGGTGAAAAGATCCTCGCGCCCACTTAAGGCCGAAAAACCGATGATGGCTTTTTGAGCAGCAAAATAATCCGCCAAACCCTTTTTGAGCGTGGCTTTGTCATCTTCCCGGGCAACCGCAATTACGATACACTCGCAGCCGCCGAGATCGTCAATGATGGTGGCCGCCATCTGAGGGCCCAGCAGACCATAGCGCTCACCTTTGAAATAGCTGGTGATGATGGCCATTTTTTTTCTGGAATGCTTTTTTGAGCCGGAGACGATCATTTATTCTTTCTGAATCTGAACTGGCGATCTGCATGCAGGCCGCCTGCTGGCGCAAGGATGAAATTCTGCCGAGCTGGATGCGGGGTTGGGGGTAGAATCAGGATCGGCAACGAATAACAAATGGGGGGTTCCCGCATTGGCCGGGAACCCCCATCGACCGCTAATATAAAACCACAGCGTGTCTTGCTGATCAACGTGGGTTAAAGTTGAGTTTCCAAAGCGGCGGCTTCTTTAGCCGCAGATGATACGCGTTCCGCTGCTCTGCGCCGCTTGGCGATGCTCACCTTGTCAGCCTCGATAAAATCAACAGCTCTTACTTCACAAAACCGCACACACTGGGGACTGCCTTCACACAGGTCGCATTTGATGACCTGCCGGTCAACGGGATTGAAACTCATGGCGCCAAAAGGACACGCGCCAACACATGAACGGCAGCCGATACAGACATCATAATCTACAGCGACCTGTCCCAGTTCCTCATTTCGTGAAATTGCCTTGACCGGGCAGACATTCATACAGGGTGCATCCTGACACTGCTGGCAGGTCATGGGGATATATAGACCTTCGGCCTCCCATTTAACCACCCGGATCCGGCTTCTGACAGGATTGGATATTCCATCATGCGAAACAGCGCACACAAGCTCGCACAGCTGACAGCCGGTGCACTTCTGGTGATCTACATATAGAATGTTAGCCATTTAATTCCTCCTATCTAATTGAGCGAAGAGCGCTCAATTAGATGTTAATTGTTATTAGAAAATTGATTTTAATCCTTTTAAACGAATAACCAATAACGAATAACAAATAACGGATAACTTATTAAAGTAAATGGGACGGCTCGTCTTCCAGGCCGAGGCTTTTCAGGGTTTCCGGTTTAGGAATACCCTCTCGATCGAGCCCCTGGTGCGTGTATAATTCATCGACCATCTTGTTAAATTTTTTCTTATCGATCGTCAGGCCGACTACATCTAGGGCGCCCCTTCTGCAGGGCTCATCAAAATAACGATGGTTTAACATATCACCTTTTTCAAGATCGTTTCGCGTCAGCCCTTCCCTTAAGTTGAAGAGTCTTTCGATCATGTTGCACCGTCTGGCAATCTCCCAGATTTCCTCGGGCGTCATTTCGAGACCGGTATTGTAATAAAGCACTTTAGACCAATCCTCGAAATTGGGCAGCGTCGGGCCCAGGAAGGTGGTATGATACTTACAGATACCCAGGCAGTCCACTCCCATAAAACAGTTTTCCTGCCAGAAGACCTGCCAGGGTTTGCCGATATATTCAGTATGCTCGGAGCTCAACTCCCCGTCATAGGGGACCGGATTGCTGTAAATCTTATGCAGGACCTCTTGCGGCAGATGGTATAAATCGATCGCCGGTCTGCTCCTCAAATGGTCTGAACCCCTGGACGCCGTGGCAACACCGAGTGCCAGCGCAGGGGTGGGACGTTCATCCGAATGCAGATTGCTCATGCCTTTTACCTGAACGAGATAGTCAAAGGAATTTTTACCAATTTTCTTCGAGGCGGGAATGCCACCATCGGCAAGGGCATCAGCCAGCCAGCCTTTGCGATAGCAGATCCGTTCGATCATTTCGAGGACCGCCTCGTCGTTTCCCCAGCTCAGGTCAAGCCCATCGGTCTCTTTGTCGGTGATGATGCCTAGTTCGTAAAGCTCCATGGCCCAGGAAATGAGGCTGCCGGTTTCAAGATTATCCATCCCGAACTGATTGACCAGGTGATTACCGGCCAGAACCGTGGTCGCTCGCGGTGTGTCGGTTTCGGCGCCGAAAGTCCCCAGCGAGGTGTATTCCGGCCCTTCATCATATCTTCCGGCAAAAGGACCATCCGGAATTTTATACTGAGCTCTGCAATGCACCTGGCAGCCGAA
>JASFTL010000304.1:0-5428 GCA_050053555.1 Desulfobacterales bacterium | reverse complement strand
ATGGAATGCCGTGCCGGTGAGCAATGGATGCGACCTGGGCCAGATCCGGAACATCCATTTTGGGATTGCCGATGGTTTCCAGGTAGACAAAGCGGGTCTTGGAATTGATAGCCTTTTCGATGGCCTCGGTATCCGAAGACTCAACCAGACGAGCGTTGACGCCATACTTACTGAAGATTTTAATAAAAAGATTATATGTCGTCACAAAAAGAGAGTTTCCGGACACAAACTCATCGCCAGCGCGAAGCAAAGCCATACAGGTATTGGTGATGGCTGCCATGCCCGAAGACATCACAACGGCGCCAAGGCCTCCTTCCAGCGTCGCCAGCTTTTCTTCCAGAACCCGGTTTGTCGGATTGGTCAGCCGCATATAAATATGGTCATCGCGTTTGCCGGCAAAAGTTTGGGTCAGATTCTCTGCCGTGGGATGTAAATGAGAAGCCGTTTGGTAAATCGGTGGTAGTGTAGCCCATTGCCAGTCTTCTGGGGACTGGCCGGCGTGGATAACCTGCGTGTCGAAACGATACTTCTTCTTTTTGCTCATCTTGGTCCTCCATCGAAATTTACTGCTTTCAATCACTCATCTGTTGCTTTGGTCACCCTGAAAAAGAGTTATGGATGTTCAAGCCCATAAATTAATGTGACGGTATATTTAACCATTTCGGTTCCCGTTGGCTTGCCAACTTATAATTGTTGATACATAGTGGCAGTGGTGTCAATAAAAAATTATAAAAAGACGTTAAACTTGACACAAGATTTACTTTTTCATAATTATGCCTTTTTAAGCTTGTGGATTGGTAAATAGATCAAAACGAAAAATTTCCATTCATCCTAAAGGAAAACACACATGACCATCCAGGCTCAGCTCAAATGGATAGACGGTATGCAGTTCATCGCCCGGGCGGGAGATGGCCCTGCTGTTGTGATCGACAATCCCGAAAGCAAGGGCGGCGCAAGCCCGATGCAGCTGGTCTTAATCGGCATCGCCGGCTGCACGGCAGTGGACGTGATTTCAATCATGCAAAAAAAGCGAACCAACATCAATGATTTTCAGGTCAACATCACCGGTGAGCGCGCCGAAGAACACCCGCGGCGCTATACCAACATTCGGATCGAGTACGTTCTGATCGGAAAAGGCATCAAACCGAATGCGGTGGAACAGGCCATCCAGCTGTCGGAAACAAAGTATTGTAGCGCCATGGCCTCATTAAACGCCCGCGTTGAAAGTAAGTACCGTATCATCGATAGCAAGCAATAGGCGCTGGCAAACTCATTGGTGAGCATGTATCCTTCATTGGCCAGATCGTATAAAGGGATTTTTCCCTTCAAACTGGGCACAACATCGTTTATATATCCGGATCATTATGTCCCTAACGTCAGAATGCTGGGACCCTATCTGGATGAAATCGAATTGCTGCTTTTTGAAAGCTTGCCTGCCGATGCACTGCCCTCAAAAGCGGTTATTGCCGAACTTTTCCATCTGGCCCACAAATATGACCTGACTTACAATATTCACCTGCCCACAGATGTCTCCATTACTGATCCGAAGCCTGAAAAACAACAGCAGGCCGTCGATACCCTTGTAGATGTGATCGATAGGGTCTCACCGCTTGCCCCTGCGGCTTATACGCTGCATATTCCGTTTACTGAAACATCATTTGAGAATGCGGCGGTAAAAGAATGGCAGAACCGGGTATTTAACAATCTGGAAAAAATGCTGGCCGGCGGAATAGCGGCGGAATCCATCGCGGTAGAAACCTTGGACTATCGATTTGATCTGTTAAATGATATCCTTGCCGGGCTCAACCTGAGCGTATGTCTGGACATCGGGCACCTGATCGCCTATGGGTATGACCTAAAAGCCCTATTTGATAAATACGTCGATATCACCGCCATCATTCACCTTCACGGCGTTAAAAGCGGGCGGGACCATTTGGCATTGAACAAACTGCCGGCTGAATTTATAGATCCGCTGCTTTCCATGTTAAAGCGATTTACCGGAAGCGTGTCTCTGGAAGTCTTTTCTTTTGAGGACTTAGAGATTTCCCTGGGATTCCTTGAAAACCAGGCGCATTTCATCAAATAAAGCGGATTCAGGCCTTAAGACGAGTTCCCAGATAGGAGCCACAAGAACAACGCGTTTGGTGATGATATTTTAAATTGCTTTTATTTTTCGATGGATAAAATCTAAAATGAGGTTGGCGCTTTCCTGCGGTTTTTCCATCGGTGGGAAGTGACCTGAGTGGGGAATCGTTTGCAGCTCGTAATCAGCGATGACGTCCTTCAAGCGTTCGGCCGCGTCTGCAAAGAAAGTATCTGATAATTCTCCGCGAATGGCCAGCACGGGGCACTTAATTTTTTTCCCATATCGCCATACATTCAACGGAATGGATTCAAAAATCTGGGCTTCGAGCTCCGGGTCGCATTTTAGAATGGCTGTCTTTTCGTCTTTTTCGAGAAGTCCACACTCTAAATAAGCGTGCACAAATTCTTTAGACCAGTTTTTAAATATGCCTCGGCCGGCGGCAAAAAGCCTTAAGGCCTCTTGCTTGCCTTTAAACATTCGTCGTCGGCGCCGGGCCATTTTCGCCAAAGGCAAATTTCCCCTCAGCCCCAGCAGTTTCATTGCTGCGATGAACCACAGGAGTCGACGCGGTAAAATAACCGGATCGATCAAAACGATGCCGGAAAAAAGCTGCGGGTATTGCGCCGCTGCAATATAAGTCGTGACGGCGCCCAGGGAATGGCCGATGCCGATGACCGGCGCAGACATTTTTTGCTCGATGAGCATCTTTAAATCCTCGGCAAAAATATCCCAATGACGGACACGTTCGACCCTGGGCTGATCAGATCCCCCGTGACCCCGCACATCGCTGGCCAGAATATGAAGATCGTCGATAAGATGTCGGATAAACGGCGTATAGGTTCCCGCGCAAAAACCGTTCCCATGTAAAAAATGCGCTTGCAAACCATCGCCACCCCAGTCCAGATAGTGGATACGGCCATCTGGTAATTCTAAATCGTATTCCGTTGGCTCGGAACTCAAATCGGTTCCAGTGGTCGATACGGTATCAATGGTTGAATCCATGTTGCATCTACTCGATTGAAATTAGATGGTTCAGCACCTCTATGAGCGCACGCGGTATCTGCCCGCCCTGAGAAATATCAGCAGCAATGCGCTTTATATGTTCGCTGAGGGGCTGCTCGTTGTCGTTACGGATATAGGGTCGTTTGGCAGATGGCGTTTGTCCGGTAACGGCGCGCACCGCCTCGTAAAGCGGTCTCGTACGGGAGGAAAGGCATTTACGGGCATCAAAATGACCTTCAACCATCTGCGTGCGCAGGTCCACGGCCTGCACGCCGAACATCAGTGCGATCGCTAAATATTCCCGAAAAGCGGCAATGGATTGACGCGCCAGGTTGGCGGACCCAAGACCCTGGCTGTTTATATTCTGGTTGAACTGTTCGGCGTGGGTCGGAAACCGGTCAACCAGAGAGTTGCCCAGAAAGGTGAGCATGGGCATAATTGAATTGCCGCTGATTTGCAAACCCTTCAGACCCATGTTGACTTTGCGCTCCTGGTTTCCGATCAAAGAAGGCGGCAGTCCGTTGTTAAATTCAGGCGCTGCCAGCAAGGCGATTTGGACGTCCAGATGTTTGGCCATGAGACCAATAAAATAACGCAATTGATCCATGGCCACGCCGATGTATTGGCCCAGAAAATTACCCCCGTGAAAGTCCTGGCGTTTATCCGGATCAATCAGCGGATTATCGGTGGCCGAATTAATTTCAATCGTTACCTGTTTTGCAGCCTGATTGAGTCCATCTACAATCGGTCCCATAAACTGGGGCAGACAGCGCAGCGAATAGCGATCCTGAATCAGGTCACCGCCGGGTCGCGGGTTGCGACCCTCCAGTTCGTGACGAATCAACTTTGAACCTGCCAGCAATTCAAGCATTTGTGCGGCCGACCATTTTTGACCGCCATGGGGTTTATGATCGTGGATAAAGGGATGGAAAGACTGATTGGACCCGTTTAACCCCTGAATCGCAAGGGCATGGGCGCCCAGAGCCAGAGCCAGCAATTGCTGGGCATCATATACGCAATTGGCAGCGATACCGCTCATGATGGCCGTACCGTTTATCATGGCCAGCCCCTCTTTGGGATCGAGCTTTAAAGGCGGCAGTTTCAGACGCTTGAGTGCCGTCAGGGCATCGGTTTCACTTCCATCGAAATCCACCGTAAAGCATTTATCCAGTCCGATAAGAGCGCCGGTAATGCAAGCCAGCGGGGTAAGATCGCCGCTGGCACCAATGGAACCAAACTCTCTAACATGCGGCGTGACATTGGCATTAAGGAAAATTTCCATGCGCCGGATCAGCTCGAGACGCAGTCCGGAAAAACCCAGCAAATGGGTGTTGGCACGTATGACCATCGCCGCTCGAACATCTTCAAGGGGCAAACGTTTGCCGGCCTCAGATTTCATAAACCAGATCAGATTTTCCTGCAGATCAGCCGCGTCCTCCGGTGAGATAACAGTATTGGCCATACCCCCAAAACCGGTGGTAACGCCGTAAATCGCCTTTCCGGTTTGAGCGGCCTTGACAATGTAGTCATGAGCCTTTTCAACACGCTGCAGGATTTTATCATCATCGGTCAATTTTACTTTCGCGCCAAAACGCGCCACCCGGACAACATCACTGATCGTCAGGCCCCGCCCCTTTAAAATAACGCTGGCCTCAGATCGCCGCCTATGCGGCAATGTTATCTTTGTGTTAGCGTCCAACAATCTCGATCACCTCTTATTATCGATGTTTCTGGTAATCAGAAGAAAAAAGGAACAGAAAACAGTTCTCGCCCTAATTATAACATTAAGGTCATAGGTTCTGTTTTCAAGTCGTCTTGAAATTATTAAAACTTACAGACATGGATTAAAGCGAAGAAACTTTGGCAGAGGCGTTGTCTGAAGCTTCGTAATTTATCTGTCGGAATAAGGTGTCGTATTCGTCGATGATCGCAGCAGCCACGTTTGACCAGCCAAACTTGAGAACCGATCTGCGAACCCTATCGGCGGGCAATTTCTTGGCGCCGGATCCGGTTATAAATGCTTCGATCGCTTGCGCCAGAGGGCGGGGATTGGAATCGGTGACAATTTTTCCGGTTTCACCATCCCGCAGAATGCTGCGCATCGCACCCACATCGGTAGCCACTACCGGAGTGCCGCAAGCCAGGGACTCGAGCCCGACCAGCCCAAAGCTTTCATAGTAGGACGGTACAACCAAGACATCCGCAGCGCTGTAGTACGGAGGTAGATGTTTTTGCTCAATGCGCCCGACAAAGGTCACCTTTTTTTGGAGGCCCAGTTTGCGCGCCATTTTTCGCAGGGTTTGATACTCGGGCGTATCGGGTCCATCACCGCCAATGATG
>JASFTL010000303.1:0-5433 GCA_050053555.1 Desulfobacterales bacterium | reverse complement strand
AATCATCTCGGATAAAACCGGCTCATGGCCGTGAATAATGATGTTGACATGGTCTTCTTTCATGATGCCGAGATTGGCCTCGGTCTGAAGCGGAAATGGCGTGCCGAACATGACATCCTGCAGGTCGGTGGCCATCATTGAACCGCCCCAGCCGTCGGCCAGTGCGGCGCGGGTGCATTGTTTGACGATGTTTTTATAGTCCTGGTCTACACCCATATGGGTGCGATGCATGATCTCCACGACTTCGCGGTCGATGTTGCGCGGCAGCACGCCCAGCTTCTGCCAGCGATCATACAGGGGCCGGGGTGCGCGTTTAAGGTAATCCAGTTCCCCTTCGGGTTTGCCCCATTCAGCCACGGCCTTCTGGGCGACCTCGAGCGCAATTTCATCCATGTTGCGGTCAACCTCTTCGCCATCGACCTCGACTTTGGTGTCCACCCCAAAATGAGGGGCAATTGACAGTAGTTTGTTGGGGTCTTTGATTTTATAGTCGCCGGTTTCTTTGTTGGCGACCGACAAAAATACTTCGGCGACGTTGCGCCCGTGATCCGAATGGGCTGCGCAACCGGCAGCCACCATGCGCGCAAAGTTTCGAGCCGCGATGGTGTTGGCGGTGGCGCCGCATAGACCCTTGCGTTCGTCTTTACCTTCGATGCCGGATTTTGGAAGCGGCAGGCGACAAGGACCCATGGCACAGTTTTTACAGCAGGTGCCCTGGATGCCGATGTTGCAAGGTTTCATGGTAACCGACCGATCAAAAATGGTTTCAACTCCCAAGTCCTGCGCGCGCCGGATCATCTGCTGGCTGGCCGTATCAATGGTGGCTACCACCGGATCGGCAACTTTTTTGACTTTCTCCGGTTTGGTTGGTTTTACATCACTTGTTTCTGCCATATGTGGTTCCTCCCCATCAAATTTTAAATTGCCCGTCATTCGTTTATGAAAAAAGTGCCATCGACGGTCGGTTAGCGTTAGCGTTTGTGGATCCAATCCAGATTATCAATCATCTTTTCAACCATTGATTTTTGAACGGCCGCCGGCGTCTTTTTGGCCGCTTTCTTTTCGGCGGCCGCGCGTTTGGCAACCAGATCGGCACGTTCCTTGGCCCGTTTCTGTCTGATTTCATCGAGCTCGGATTCGATTTTGGCTTTCTCCTCAGCGGCTTTTTGGGCATCGGCTGCGGCTTTGGCCCTGGCTTCTTCTTCGGCTTTGGATTTCGCTTCGGCTTCGGCCCTGGCTTTGGCTTCTTCGGCTGCTTTGGCTTGAGCTTCGGCATCCGCTTTGGCTTTGGCTTCGGCTTCGAGCTTCGCTTTGGCTTCGGCTTCGGCTTTTGCAACTGCGTCCGCTTCGGGCGCGACTTCAGCTTTAGGCGCTTCAGCGGGCGCGGGTTCAGCAGGAGCCGCTGCCTTTTTCTCCGGCTTAGGAGCCGCTGCTTTTTCAGCCGCCGGGGCCGCTTTCTTCTCCGGTTTGGCGGCCGGTGCTTTTTTAGCCGGCGCCGCTTTCTTTTCCTCTTCGATGGTCAAATCCGGTTCCGGAGAAAGCGCCAGCAAATCAACATCGGTCGCATCCAATTGCTTTTGGATCCCGGCGACATCCTCAGCCAAACCGCCGTCATAAACCAAATCGATATAAGATTTGACCAATCGAATCGATTCCGGATGGCGCATAATCAACACATCGGAGCCTCCCATCAGATAGCCTACAGCTCCGACCGCCTCCATTAGAATACCGCGCTTTTCAGGATCGCCAAGGGTGGGGGCTTCATCGACGGGCTGCTTGGCTTCTTTACATTTCCAAACCTCGTTTCCAAGATTATTAATCAAAGGCAGTTGCAGCTTATCATCACCTTGGGCCAATGCCGCCATACGGATACGCTCCATCACCGAATAGGAATATTCCAAACCGTAACCCAGGCCGCCGGTGGTGGGATCGATGATCATTTTATCCATCGACACCCCCAGATTTTCGAGTAATATATTGCACTGTTTAGCCAGGTTAACGTCAATAGGAGATGAAGCAATGACGGTATGGCCGAAACCCATGGCTGCCGCACCGATACCTTTGTGATTCTTATCTTCCACCGGTCCCAAGATGAGGTTTTCTCCCTGGCATTCCTCAGCTATTTTCTTGAGCACTTCCTCATCTTTTTCAACATTGGCCGTGCCCCATATGATCAAGGGCACATCAATGGCTTTGAGAACTTTCTTGACCGTGGCGACCGCCTCATCCGCCCCGGCGTTGTTGCCGTTTGGGTCGGTGCTCTTTAATTGCAGTGCGATCATGTCCGCTCCGTATTCATCGACGCATTTCTTCGCCCAGGCCGCCGGATCCGAAATCACATCCTTAAACGGGCTTACGGCTGCCTCCGGCCATTCATCCGGCTCCATATCCCAAATTTCCATGGCAACCTTCGGCTTGTGGGGCATCTCGCCTTCGAAAGTGTAAAACGGATAACAGCTTTCACCGCCGACGGTAACAGCCTTTTTTCCTTTGCCCAGCTTAATTTCCTTTATCTCGCCGGAATACGATTCTTTAAAAAATTCGAAACCCAATGTCTACCTCCTTATCTCGTTGTCTTTATCCATTAACATTTGAATCTGAATTTTAGGGGCCGATGCCCCTCGTTAAAAGGATCGGATTTCACTACGAAAGCAAAATATTATCATTTATATGGAGTGGATAGCTTTGTCAAGAGAAGAGCTCAACTAAATAAAAATTTCTAATTAAATTCGATTCATTTTTGCATTTTCTTGAGAACTTCAAGGCGAGATTTTAATTTGGGAAATTGATCAATATCGGTGTGAGGTAGAAACAGGGCGGCAATGTAATTATCCATATAAGAGGCGGTATCGGATAATTCGAAATTCGTCATCTTGTGAGTGACCTCGACCACATCTTTACGAATCCGATTGGTCAGGCTGCTCATTCTGGCACCCATCAGTGATCCGTTTCCGATAAAGGTCACCTTGGCGGGATCCATTTCGGGAAGCAATCCGATAACCATGGCTTTTTCCAAATCCACGTAACTTCCGAATCCACCTGCCAGAATAATGTGTTCGATTTCCTGAAGGCTTATCCCGACTTCGGTCAGCAATGTCATGCAGCCGCTGTAAATGGCGCCCTTGGCCCGGATGAGGTTTTCAATATCGATTTCTGTCAGGGTAACATCCCGCTCGATCTGGGTTTCTTCCTGCCAAGCCAGAACGTATTCATAGACGCCGTCTCCTTTGCGGATACGTTCGGTTTTTAAGTCGCGGTTAAATTTACCCAGATTATTGATAATGCCCGTCTCGAACAACGTGGCCACCATCGTAATCAGGCCGGAGCCGCAGATGCCTTTAGGCCGCACGTTATCGATGGTTATGATCATGGGCTCATAGGTAATGGGGTCGATAGAAAAATCCTCGATGGCCCCTTTTTCGGCACGCATGCCGTATTTAAGACCGCCGCCTTCAAAAGCCGGTCCGGCCGAACAAGCCGCACAGGCGAGCCAGTCCTTGTTGCCGATAACGATTTCGGCATTGGTTCCAACATCCATATAGAGGGTCAGCTCCTCGGTTCGGTAAATACCGGAGCCCATCACCCCGGCCACAATATCACCGCCGACATAGCTGGAAACCGCCGGGTATACCAGGGCGGATACATGGTCGCCCACAGCCATACCCAGATCCTTGGCACGGGTGGGAGGATACAGTGTCGCAGCCGGCACATACGGCGATCGCCGGATGTAGCTCGGATTGATTTTTAGCATCAACTGGGTCATGGTCGTATTTCCGGCCAGCGTGATGGTGGATAAATCCTCATGATCGATACCGGATTGCTTGATTATCTTACCCAGTACCTTATTGATCGTATCGATCACGACTTCGTGCAGGCGCTGCAGTCCCACCGGTTTTTCGGCATATACGATGCGGGAAATGACATCTTCCCCATAACTAATCTGACCGTTGAAATCACCGTACTCGGCCAACACGTTGCCGCTGATCAAATCGATGACCTGACCATAAATGGTTGTCGTTCCGACATCCATGGCAATCGCATAACTGCGGCTGGTGGTATCACCCGGTTGAACATTGATCAGGCGTGTCTTGCCGATATCGCGAACCGGTCGCACCAGAGTGGCGGTCACTTCAAAATCCTCTTCGCGGATGACCTCCGGAATTTTACGAATGACCGAAAGCGCTACATCTAAGCGATGTTCATCATGTTGTGCTTTTAAATAGCTGATCAGACGCGTGATATCCGGCAGATTGTCCTGCAGCGTCGGCTCAGGGAGTTGCAGAAACTTTTTTTCCACCGGTGCGACAAACAGCCCCTTTTCCTTTAATTCATCAAAATTCATCTCGCGGATGTGGGCGGTTTTACGTGGGGCCATAACCCTGCGAAGGGCACTGGCATCCATGGCAGATTCTACCGGGATGCGCACGGCCAGATCACTTTTTACGGCTGCCTGACAGGCCAATCGATAGCCCTTATTCTGATCCTCCGGGCTGAGTTTTTCGGAAGTGCCGGCTTCAACCGTACCCTCCTCAATCAATACCCGACATTTACCGCAAACACCTTCTCCTCCGCAGGAGGCGTTGATGTGCACCCCGGCTTCCAGAGCGGCATGAATAATCGTTTCACCATCCGGGACCGTTATTTTCGTTTTATGAGGCAAAAATACCACCTTGTGCGTAGCCATGTTATTTTTCCTAATGCGTCAGTTAACGAGTTTCAGGATTCAGATAAAGTTACATGGTTTCAGGTGCCGGGTGTCAGGTGTCAGGGCGCTGCGGGTCATTCCGAAACCAACAGAAATATCTCAGAGACTGCTTTCAGCCCGCAGGCATCAAGGCCAAATGCAGACCCTCAGTGCCAAGGACTGACAACTGATAATTGCTGGCACCTGAAACCCGACACCTGAAACCCTTCTTATAATGGTTGATCGAACCGGCATCTGAGCTGCAGCGTATCGCCGTCAAAGAAGCTTTCAACCTTGTAAGGTAGCGTCTTAAACAATTTTATCATTCCCCTATTCTGTGGTGACGTATAGGCCAACAACCCGCTGATGCCGTTATCGCGGGCGGCATAGGCCAGTTTTTTCAACAGTATTTTACCCAGGCCTTTTTTTTGATACGGCTTGCTGATCGAAAACGCAATTTCAGCCTCATGGGTTGCCGGATCCATCAGATATTCGCCGACGCCGATCACGCGGCCGAAACCAAATTCCCCAACAACCGCCACGATGGTCAAATCTTTAATATAATCGATCAACGAAACGCCCTTGACCTCATCATGAACGAAACTGTTTTTGTCATGGAAAAAGCGGGCCACAACGTCATCTTTGTCCAGATTGTAAAAATGCTCCTGAATTCTTCTTTCATCTACCGGTTTGGCGGGTCTGACCATGACCTGTTCACCGTCAATCTCGATGGTTTCTTCCAGGTGAAT
>JASFTL010000302.1:0-5435 GCA_050053555.1 Desulfobacterales bacterium | reverse complement strand
GCCGTAATAACATAAGACCATCGACAATCTTACCGGCTCACAAAAACCTTCCTGTCAAAGCCCGCAAGCCATTCTCATCATAAAAAATTAAGGTTTCAGTGTTCAAGTGTCAGCGTTTTGGCTGATGTCCAGTAATCAGAAGCCAGTGACCAGCGGCAAGCGATGAGTGATTATACCGTTTGTCAAAAATATGTTCCGAAAAAAGGATGCGGTATAAGTGGTTGTAACAAAAAAACGTCGACTATCGGAACGTTTTTTTGACAACCAGTATAAAAGCCTGACGAACATGAATGCTGCGATTGATAAATTAGGATAAGTAGAGGAGCGTGCCGTGCATAACTGTAACGGCCTGCCCTCCCAAATAGACACGATCATCGCCGACCCGCACCTTTACCACCCCGCCTCTGGCAGATGCCTGATAGGCGACAAGCTCCTGTTTACCCAGTTTCTTTGCCCAGTATGGACCCAAACAGCAATGGGCCGATCCTGTAACCGGGTCTTCATTAATGCCGAATGCCGGCGCGAAAAAGCGCGAAATAAAATCATATTCGCTCGAATCCGAGCGACTGGTGATTATAAAACCGCGTGCCGAAATGGTGCTCAGCAAGCTAAAGTTCGGGGTTATGTTACGAATGACTTCTGCCGACTCAAATTCAAGCAAGAAATCAAATCGATTTTTGCCAACATATTGCGCTTCAACTCCCAATGCCTCGGACAGTGTTTCAGGAATGTCTGTTGGCTCCTCGGGTTCGGCAGGAAAGTCGAGTTCAATCCAGGAATCCTTTCGAGTCGCACTCAAAAGACCGCTTTTGGTATGAAACCGCGCCTGCGCATCCGGCGGCAAGAAAACTTGTTCCCATAGAATATGGGCACTGGCAAGGGTTGCATGGCCGCATAAATCCACTTCGGCAGCCGGTGTAAACCACCTGAGATCATACCCATCTGCCTGTTCAACCAAAAACGCGGTTTCTGAAAGATTCATTTCATTGGCCAAGTGTTGCATCCAGGTCTCATCGGCTGCTTCTGGCAGCACACAAACGGCTGCCGGATTCCCGGCAAACGGTTTGTCGGTAAATGCATCCACCTGAAAGATCTCCTGTCCCATGGTTGTCTCCTCTTTATTATTTTATAATTAAAAGCTCACTTTGAGTGAAGATATCGTTCCAGCGCCGATGACATCCGTTGAAGCGCTTTTTCAAGCAGGGCGCGGGCACATCCAAAATTCAGACGCACAAAGCCACGGCCATCAAATTCAATCCCATCCTGAAGCCCCACACCGGCATCTTCAAAAAACTTGACGGGCTTTTTCAGATCGCTCGCTCGCATATCGATCCAGGCTAAAAAGGTGGCTTCAACCGGATTTAAGGAGAGCAGCGGCATTTCACCAACGGCACGCGCAACCGTATCGCGATTTCCCCGCAGGTAATCCAGAAGGCCTGCATGCCAATCTGAACAGTTGCGATAAGCTGCTGCCGCTGCTGTAAAGCCCATGGTGTTTACCGATGGCACAATCCCTGCCATGGCCGCCACAAAGCGACGGCGTAGTTTTTCCTCGGATATAATAGCAAACGCACAGCCCAAACCCGGCAAATTAAATGTTTTGCTGGGCGACATCAGGGTAATGGTCCGTTTGGCCACTTCCGGACCAAGTGTTGCCGTTGGAATGTGCGTTTTATCTTTGTCCAGCAACAGGCCGCAGTGGATTTCATCGGAACAGATGACAATGTCGTGCTTTTCACAAATGCCGGCCAGAGTCGTTAATTCGTTACGGGAAAAAGCCCGCCCGACGGGATTATGCGGATTGCAAAGCAGAAAAAGACGCGTGTCGGCTGTGATGGCATTTTCAAGGCGGTCGAAATCAAGGCCCCATCGATTGTCTTTTTCCCAGAGCGGCACTTTGATAATTTTGCGGCGGGAATTTCCGGGTGCAGATAGAAATGGCGGATATATCGGCACGGCGGTCATCACGCTATCATCGTCTTTACCCACTGCCCGACAGGCCACATTGAGACCGGTCACCAAACCCGGCAACCATCTAAGCCATTGCGGCTTCACGGACCATCCAAATTCTGTTTTCAGCATCGCGGCCACAATTTCATTGAGATCATCCGGTGGACGCGAATAACCAAACACGCCATGCGTGACACGTTTATGAAGCGCGTCAATAACAGCCGGCGGTGAACAAAAATCCATATCGGCAACCCACAACGGAATAATATCTTTGCCTTTATACTTGTCCCACTTCATACTGGCCGTGTCACGCCGCTCCACTGCCCTATCAAAGTCAAAGCAACTGCTGTTATTCATGATCCGCTTTCCCATCGTTTCCTCAATGCAAAGAAATAAGTATTTCTGTTGCTCAATGAATTATCAAAATGTTTCAGACATACCAAACAATGCCACCCATGCGATTAAGCACCCATAGGTCAAAAATCAGCCAACCGTCAGGCTCAGTCTTGGTTTAAAAAGGTTTTTTGTAATACCTTCATCTTGCACGAGTGGGTGAAAAGTAATGAGAAGAATAGATAATCATCCGATTAACAGAAGAGTATTTAACGTAAGACTTTGAAATTAGGCAATCCATGGTATCCAATGATAAACCAAATTTCTCATTAATTTTCATGCAAGATGCAGGTATCAGTTAAAGTGAAAGTGCTCATCAAACAAATGTGGATCATCGAAATGGGCCCGGCCGACAAATTTAATGGCATGGTGTCCGCGCTGTCGCATACTGCCGATATCGGGTATGCCCATGGGGAAAAATATAATCGGTTCAATCCGCTCGGAATTTTTCCCAATGCCCGTCGAGGTAAACATGCTTTCGTTCGCATGGTCAAATCTGGGAAGCTTTTCAAGATGTTTGTAGGCGATCAGTCTATAGGAAATCGACCTGGAGGACATATCATCCGTACCCACATGTTCGACCTGATGCCAGCCCGATTTTAAACGAATAACCAAGCGCTGACGGGGAAAGTTATCCGGGAGCCAGGTCGGCACAAAGGCATCGATGGCCATGGGAACCGGCAGGATTTCTTTTACCAATTCTTTACGCGGAACATAAAAATGATAACAGCCGCAGTTATTCATGATATCGACCATAAAAGGACTACCATCCGGACCCAGACTGACCCGAACGGTCAGACCATCGATAGATCCGCGTTCGATTCTGGGGGATCTTGGGCCGTTGCGCGCGGAAAACCAGAAGACATAGTTGATCTGCAAAATCGGCTCTTTCTTGAAAAACGCATGCGATAAATAATAATAAGCGACCGCATTGCCAGAATGTATTTTAATTTGTTTCTGGTCCCAAACCACTTCGCCGATTTTATCATAATCGGCGGCGACATCTTGGATGATGATTGGTGCAAAAACAGCCAGCAGCGTCTGTCTATCAGCAGCCGAAGGCAATGGAATCTCCAGTGGATTTTGTTTGGATCTTATCAATATTTGCTGAATTGCTTCTTGCGAATAATCCATGGCACGGGCGGGCGCATAAGCGGTTAACCGACCCAAAGTTGCCAGCTCCTCGGGCGGTAGCTGATGCCAGGCGGCCATTTCATCAAAGACCATTTCGGTTACCACCGCTACCGGAATGACGGTAATCGGGTACAGACCGAAAACTTGCATGACAGTGGAATACTCGGATGAATTTTGAACCGCTGTCTGCAAAGCTTCATAGAAATTCGGCTGCAACTGATCATGGGTCAGTAACTTATTCGAATAAGAAATTACTCTTTCCTGGAGAACTTTACGGTCGGGCAGCTCGCTATCGGCGGCAGTCAGCTTAGCAACTGCCGCAAGGGGCAGGTTCTGGATCTCTGTGGCGCGGGCTTGGACGTCGAGCTGCTGCAACCATCGCACCCACTGTTGTTTTTGGTCATCTGTTTTTAAGCGCTCCTTTACAGCTACCAGGAAACGATTGGCGCGCAAGTAGGGAAAGCCGGATACCCGGTTAAAGGCCGCATTGCGGACACCGGCCTGGTCGACGGCCGCGTCCAATTCGTTGAAAAAGCGCTCATATTGCTCTGGCCTTTGTGATTGGTCAACAAATTGGGATGTACCCCAACTCGCACAACCCTGGGCAACCAAGATCAGTATAAAAATGATGGGGAGATAATATTCTTTTCTCAGCATGTATTCAACTCTGTTCAATGCGCAATTCGGATGGCTCATCCCAATCTATTGATTATAATTGCCGCTGCGCAATCAGTTTTCATCACAGCTAGAAACGCCTAAATATTCAAGATGCTGAAACCAGGTTTTCTATTCCATTTACTTTTTGCTTTTTAGCAGCATATGGTACGCTTGGGCTAATTCGACAAACTTTTCGTGATTGCCGCCCATATCCGGGTGCAGCTCCAGTGCGCGGCGCCGAAATAATTTCACCAGCTCTTGACGGTTTATTTTTTTGAGAACTGCTTTGCTCTCGCCGAAAATAGCGCTGGCTTTTTCCAACGTGACCGAACCCGCAAGAAAGGGCATTTTGTAATCACGATGACTGTTAATAAATTGGCGAATGTAGTCTTGCACCCATGACCTGGGGGCAAAATCATAATCAAAATACATCAACATGTATCTGATTAGGTACTCGTGCAGGCTGGATTCGGTTGGCATCCCCGCCCAGAATGCGCGATCCTGATTCAACTTGCAGATTTCATCGATAAAATGATCATCAACATCACTCTGCTTTAAATATTGAGGCCTTTTTTTGGCAAAAGATTCGGTAAAAAATTGATTGATATTAAAAATGACATACGCATAGGCTTTATATTCCCTGGGGTTCAACTGCTGTTCCATATCCAGAAATTGCTGCTCAATCTCGTCGCGGGATTTATAGCGCAAGATGTTAAAAACCTTCTCCGGTGTAAGCCACAAATAGCCCTGCTCCATGCGGCCAAATTTTAGATAGTGCAACCTGCGCTTGTCGAAATTATGGACCGCAACATGCGGCTTTTGTGGTTTCTCTTTGGATTTATTTTCTTTTCGGGAACGCTCTTCTCGATGCCGAAAATACTCTAAGGCACGCTGAACCGTTGGATCCAAAAACCGCCAGAAAATGTTTTCGAGGTCATTGGCCTGAGGTATGACGCCTAACCGATCTAATCGTTCTTCAATCACGGGGTCGATATAAAACGCGTTGCCTCCCGGGTAAATGATATATTCGGCAGGATGGGTGCCCAGATCAACGAGCTCCCGGCTCATGAAGTGATCCCCATCCCGATAGGATTCCCTGATCGCATAGTGTGTCACACCTTTTATTTTTTTCCGCGCTAAATACACTCTTATGGCTCCCGCTTAATTAGGTTTCAGTGTTTCCGCCTTCGCCTTTAAGGCTTCGGCGGACAGGCAGGTGTCAGGTGTCAACTACTCCGAACCAAAGACTGACACAAAAACCTGACACCTAATTGATTGCTGACACCTGAAACCTGACACCT
>JASFTL010000301.1:0-5454 GCA_050053555.1 Desulfobacterales bacterium | reverse complement strand
ATCTGTAAAAGGTCTACCCGATTGATAGGTGAAGGGTATCGATATAACGGTTGCGGAACCATTTTCAAGAGTGTCATAAAAGTAGATTAATTCGTTCTTGTAATCAAAGGTAATATCAAAGTTCTTTAAAAGGTTCAGTCCGATGATTCCGTTAAAATATCCTTCGGTACTCTGGCTGAAAGCGGAATCAGAGGACTGAGCGGTGAAACCTTCAAAACATATATCGTTTTCGAGGCAAAGGCTCGAGATATATACCTTCCCACCAGCGTTTCCGAAAATTGCAGCCGGCACATAAGTTCCTGAAGCACCTGTATCGACCAGCATATCCAGGTTCATCGAATCGTTGACAAAGGCGCTCACGACAAAAAGGGTGTTGTGCACAAGCATGGCCTGAACGGGATTTTCAGTATCACCCCCAGTGATGCGTACCGCATCGCCTTCGGTTTTACAGGCCAGTATGGACAATACACATGCAAATAACGCAATGGATTTTGAGCATATCACTAAAACATCAATTTTCAGTTTTATCGCTTTCAATGGGCCTCTCTTTCTTTATTTAAGCATAACAAATCAGAGTTGCATTTTCTATGGCTTTCAGAAAACCTGGGCAAGGCTGTCTACTTGGGACCAACTCAATTTAGAAATTCAAGGAAGACGATGACTGGATGGATAAAAAAAATCGGAGGATGTCACAATTTGTGATATCCTCATGATCTCATCGCGATTCAGTGTGAACATAAAGTCTGATGGAAACCTCCTGATATTTCAGCTTACCGCCTGATTCAGAACCCTTGTCTCCACTCCATATAATTTTGCCAAATCACGATCAAGCAATACTTTTTCATTGCGCAGGAGGAGAATTTTATTTGTGATCGTTTCAACAGCAATAATTTTTGTCATGCCATCCGCAGATTTCTGGGCCTATTGATTAGGGTAAAAAGCGTGACGCCCCTTACTTTCACAGCTGCTTTTGTCTTGGGGCCCGTTCACTCTAAAAATATCCCTTACAATTTTCGCTTGTCTTTACAGCCTAAACCATTCATTTGTCAGAGACGGACAAAACTGCAGAGCCATAAAAGGAGGGGTCGAATCTTCGTTTGGCTTTTGTGAGGGCAGGGCACTGTTATCCGTAGATTTCCGCAGATTTTTAAAATAAATAGGTTAAAGCTCAAGTTTATCCGCAGATTAACTATAAAAAATAGGCGTCAGGCATTAGGCGAAAGACACAAGGCCGAAAGCTTAAAGTTCTCCACAGACGCAACCAACAAGCGTTATGAAAGTGTCCGCATTTTGAAGCCATTGCCGATCGGCGGCTTTTTCTTAAATCCTTTTTGCTGGGACGGATAACTGCATAGGTAGGGCGGTTTGGAAGGATCTTTAAAAATGATCAGTTCGGCGACGCCCTTTGCGCGGCAGATATTTACCAATCGAAGGCATGTATTGCGGGTGTAGCCGTTCAGGGTCAAAACCACAACGAAAGACCCTTTGTGCGTTTTTTGTCTTTCACGGGTCTGGTTTAAAGCGGTTTCGAGTTTGGCGAGATGATCGACATGCTCGATGGCAGGCAGGCTGAATAGGACCGTAGACGAATTTTGAAAACGCTGAATTTCCGGGCGCGTAATCGGCCAAAAATATGCAAAAATATCCAGTAGCCTTATTTCGGTTCGGCAGAGGATCAATTCCGGCAGGCCAATTTGAAAATAGGACGCTACTTCAGGGCGTTTTTCAGATGTTTCATTCGGTTCCAGAAGCGGATCCGGCAGGTTCTTTGAAAGGTCATAGACATGGACGCAGACGAGTTCTTGATCAAAATAATCGATTAATTTGTACCCGAAAATGGCTGTCGGCAGAACAACGGTCAGAAACCGCAGCATCTCTCTTCTTGATAATCGACAGTCCATTCCTGGCCTCCGTTGAGTCATAAGGTCAAACTCTTGTTTGACTCTTGTGAGGGGAGGGCATTGCTATCCGCATATTTCACAGATTTCCGCAGATTTTAAAAATAAATAAATTTAAAGCTCAAATATATCCGCAGACCCCTCTTTCCATCCTCCGTAGCAGGCTACTGCGGAGGACGGGCGCTCTGGCTTGTCGCGCCAAAGCTTTTTAAGCGTAGGCGGACGAGCTTCGTTCTCCGCTCTTGCGAGCTTCGCCCCGACAAGTCGCCGCGGCAAGTTACACAAATATTTAGGCTCAAGGCTGAAGGCTCAAAGTTTTGTGGTGTGGTCCTCTGAATTGAGGTCGCTATGATTTTAGCATATTCCGAGGCCCATTTCGCACAAAGTCGTCAATCAGTTTACCGGTCAATTTTAATTTTCC
Source organism: Desulfobacterales bacterium (assembly GCA_050053555.1). Lineage (GTDB taxonomy): Bacteria > Desulfobacterota > Desulfobacteria > Desulfobacterales > JAHEIW01 > JAHEIW01. The sequence goes on along the minus strand of JASFTL010000301.1, from coordinate 3,135 downwards.
CAACCGGCCCTTCTTGTTGGCCATTATGATTTCATGAAGATCTTCCCGTGTGGGTGGTGGTTTTACTACATCAGGCTTTTTCACCAGGGTTATGGATTTAGTCGGGCAATTGGGGACACAAACACCGCATCCAATACAAAGATCGAGATTGACTACCGCCGCCTGCTTTTCTTCGGAAACGCGCACCGCGCCGACCTGGCAGCGCTTCTCACAGGCACCACATGCTTCGCATGTCTCCCTGTCCACGGCTGCTTGAAAGTTTGAGGCCCAAAAATCCAGAGGCTTGGGGAGGAACTTGTGAACGCTTAACATCCCGCAGCAGCATCCGCAACATGAACAGATGAATTCGGCCTTTTCCGTATTGGACGGCTGAAGCACCAATCCCTGTTTTTGATTCTTTGTGATGATCGACATGGCTTCCTCTCTGGTAATTTCTCTGCCGCTACCACTTTGCAGGGCCATGCGGGCCAAGTTGCCTACGCCAAGACAGGTTTCTTTGCGGTCCGTTTTCCTACAGGAATGACCCTCCATTGATTTTTTTTTGCGGCAAATGCACTCGAAAATGACAAAAGGCTCTTCAGCCGCTTGGATCAGCGTCGCCACTTCGTCATATGTGCTGACGTTATGCTGCTGGTGAATGCTTTTGGCGACCGGGATGGTGCGCATCTGCGGGAGTTTCGTGCTTAAAAATGCAATACCAAAATTCTTATTCGAGGTGTATTCATTGAAATCCTTGATGAATTCGGGGGTCAGGCGGTCAAGTTGGAATTCGTACATCCCCACGACCAGGGGCGCATTACAATAATGCATTTTGCCGTTTTTGATTCTGGATTCAATTCCCCCTTTTTTCTGAATACGGTCAAGATACTTTTGCAGCTCTTCTGGTGAATCAACCAGTTGGCCGGCTCTTTCATAAATGGTTTCAGTCGGCTCGAATTTATAAGTCAAACAACAGGCGATCTCAGCCTCTTCGGGTGTAAAAATGTGTTTCAGAATTTTTAGCTCAACTCCGGACCGGGTGGCCGGAAACCCGATGGCTTGATTATCCAAATGCTTTTGCAATTTGATATAAGCCTGTTCATTTTGTTGCATGCGACACCACAGTTTTTTTAGAGTAACGGGTTTAGCCAAACGGATATGGCCTTTTTTGTTCCGTTAAAACCCATAATGGTCAATGGGTCAAGGTTTCATTTGTTAGAATTCTGGTCATCAGGCATCGGCCCCAGCAAACATTCTCTGTACTGTCTTTTTTGTGAGTTTTCATCCCCTACAAGCGGATGAAGATTCGGATCTGGGGAGTACTTGCTGGCGGGCACATTTCGACCCAGGGCCTCAGCCATTGAGCGAACATGGTGGGGGCCGGCGCCGCAGCAGATGCCGATATAATTGATGCCCATATCGCGTGCGCGGAGCGTGAACTCAGCCATCTCGAAGCGAGTCAGCAAGAATGGATCCAGTGACACCGGGAAGGCATTTTTGCCGTCAGGCAGCCGTAGATCAAAGAAGCTTCGGCTTTGATGGTCTGTCCGAAAGGGAACCGGCAGTGCAGCGACATGACCGCTGACGTTTTGCCGTATTTCCGTTAAAATTGGAAGCATCGTCTGTGGACCGCAGCCGCAGTTCAATCCAACCACATCGGCTCCGTTTTCTTCGAGAATTTTGCATGCTTCAGCCCACGTGTAGCCATCGCAGCTTTTAGGGGAGGCGGGCGTAAACGTCACCACCGCCGGAAGACCGGCCTTTTTAATGACTTCCAGGGCGATTAAAGCTTCACCCAAGTGACTGAAGGTCTCAGCGATGATAAAATCAACCCCTCCTGAAATTGCCCACTGCACCTGTTCCGTAAAGATGGCTTTGACCTTTTTTTCAGACGCTTTGACACGGCTGATATCATACTCCCATGTATTGCAAATATTTCCAGCGGTGAAACACTTATTTGCGTCCGCAACGTTTTTTGCCAGCTCGACAGCCTTCAGGTTCAAACTCTCGAGCTGATCCTCCAAACCTACGGATTTCATTTTCGAACGGTGACCGTAATAAGTAAAAGCGACTATTACATCAGAGCCCGTGCGCGAAAACTCTAAGTGGAGCTCTTTCAACGCATCTGGAAATTTCAAGACGGCTTCAGGAACAAACGGCCCGGCTTTGAGATATCCTCTTCTCTCCAGTTCAAAAAGGTAGCCTTCGGCAACAAGGACGACGCCTTTTGCTAACTTCTCAGACAGGCTTTGTTTTTTAGGAGTCATTGGCAATTCCTTTACAGCATCAAATTGTGAATATTTAAAATAAAAAATTTTTGCGAGCTTACAGATATCAGCTGCACGATAACTTTTTTAGCCTAAGTCTATATAGGCAAATATAAAAACCTAACTCGATAACCAAGCCTCTGCTTCTGCTTTTTGATCTCTATTAAAAGCTTTAATTTCTAAACCCGGGAAAAAGGCTCCCTCAAGTTGACTTACTTTCTTTAACCAAGTCTTATCAGTTAATACCGCTGCGCGATCAAATTTTTTCATCAGACCTAACAATGCAGGAAGCCGAGAAAATTCGATACTTATTGCACCAAGCGACGGAAGATGAAAGTCGATAACTTCATACAACATTTTGCCATTTTCAATATTCTTCGACTTGCTGACAAATTCGTCTAAGGCAATTTTCATATCTTCAGCGTTTAACTTTCCACTAATCTCAATATCTAAACGATTTATGCCGTTTGGTATTACTTTAAACATAAGCACTCCTATTCATGTATAATGCTGTCCAGCTTAGGTAATTATCCTTCCGCAATAAAGATTAATTGATAATATCAACTAATACGGAAAACTTGTGACATGTCCCGAATATCAAAAGTCGAGCTCCGCCGCAAGACCGGTCGGACTCAGAGACAATAAAGTGCAACTCGGCTCTTATCGACTTAATTCGTGCTCATTTAAGCATACGATTGTTTCAAGGGCCATCACCGATTAATCAGCGGGCTCTATGCAGGATTCGTCGTTGTTGCGTGTGGAGTTGACCTGTTTGGATACCGGGTAGCTGGCCAGATCGGTCAGCAGGGCCGTTTCCAGAATATTACTTAATGCAGCGACATCCTGGTTATCCGGATTCAGCCAGAATTCATAGGCGTCGGGTTTGAAG
>JASFTL010000300.1:0-5463 GCA_050053555.1 Desulfobacterales bacterium | reverse complement strand
GACGTGTGCTTCGGCAAAAAAACCGTCATCATTTTGAGGCACTTTGTACATTTGCGCCAGGGGATTGCTCTTCTCGGGCACCACCGCACTGGCCAGAACCAGAAGATCACTGGTAATCGCCATTTGCCGCTTGAGCACGCGATCCGAAAACGTAATTTCCAGACCCTTTTCAACTGAGCGGACGGCAAGTGCCTTTTCGTTGTCATAGCGGATGAATTTGATTCCCCCGCTGCGCGCTTCGCGATAAAGATCCTCTCTAAGACCATAAGACCGAAGATCCCGGTACAGTATGAAAATATCCATGGCGGGATTTTTGGCTTTGAGGCTTAGGGCGCTTTTGATGGACTGGGTGCAGCAAACCTTCGAACAGTAAGGGCGCTGGGGAATGCGCGATCCCACACACTGGACAAATACGGCTATGCGGCAGGGATCAAAGCTGTCCTCGTTTAAAATTTTCTTCTGGAGCTCCAGGCCGGTCAGCACTCGCCCATCCTGACCGTAAAGGTAATCATCGGTTTTAAACTCTTCGGCGCCCGAAGCGATCAGCGCAACGCCGTGTTCCAGAACCTGGCTTTCACGGTCGGATTCGATGGTGGTTTTAAAATTTCCGATAAAACCATCGACGCTGGTGACACTGGTATTTAAAAAAACCTCGATGTTTTCATCAGAGGTAACATCAGCGATCAAATTTTTCAAAAATGGGGCAACGGGCTCTGACTGCCAGGTTTCGCTGAGGTTGAGGGCCTGGCCGCCCAACCGTTCGTTTTTTTCAACCACAAAGGTTTTATATCCCTGTGTGGCCAGGGTCAGGGCGGCGGTCATGCCGGCAACGCCACCGCCGATGACCAGCGCGGCCTGGTTGATTTCCATCCTGGGTTCTGCCAGGGGCTCATGCAGCGCGACCTTGGCGACCGCCATCTGGAGCAGGTCTTTGGATTTCTCGGTTGCCCGGTCCATGTCATCTTTGTGCACCCAGGAGCATTGGTTGCGGATATTGGCCATCTCGAAAAGATATTTATTCAACCCCCCGTTGGTCAGGGTTTCTTGGAAAAGGGGTTCATGGGTCTTGGGCGTACAGGCAGCCACCACAACCCGGTTGAGCCGGTGCTTTTTGATCGTTGCTGTAATCTGGGTCTGGGTATCCTGCGAGCAGCTGAATAGATTTTGTTCGGCGTAGGCGACATTGGGCAGTGTTTTGGCAAACGCCACCACCGCAGGCACATCGACAAATCCGGCGATATTGGTGCCGCAGCAGCAGACAAAAACTCCGATTCGCGGGGGTTCGCCTTTGACATCGATTTCTTCGGGCAGTTCTTTGGTCTTGGTCAGCGTCCAGCGGGCATCCGCAAGCCGGGTTCCGGCCTTCCCGGCAGCGGCACTGGCTTCAATAACCGATATGGGAATATCTTTCGGCTCTGTGAAGGCGCCACAAACATAGATGCCGGGTCGCGAGCTCTGAACCGGATCAAATCCGCCGGCGTTGGCAAACTGATAGGGGTTTAAATCAACATCCAGCTTTTTGGCCAGAGCAATGGCTTGGTTGCGGGCTTCCAGGCCAACCGACAGCACAACGATGTCAAATTCTTCAGCCCGGGTATGGCCGGCTGCATCCACATAGCGAATAATATGTTTACCGTTTTCAGCAAGGGGCTCGACATGGGTAATGCGCGATTTAACAAAACGTACGCCCAAATCGTCTTTGGCCTTGTTATAATAGCGTTCAAAGTCTTTGCCGAAGGTACGAATGTCGATGTAAAAAATGGCAGCATCCAATCCGTTGCTGCTGTGCTCTTTGGCTAAAATGGCTTCCTTGATGGCATAAGTGCAGCAGACGCTGGAGCAGTAACCGCGGGCGCCGTGATGAGTGTCTCTGGAGCCCACGCATTGCAGCCAGGCAATTTTTTCAGGTTCGGCTTTATCCGACGGCCGTACCAGATGCCCTTCGTAGGGTCCTGAAGCTGACAGGATTCTCTCAAATTCCAGGCTGGTAACAATATTGGCCGATGTTGAATAGCCGTGCGTATCATAGGTGGCCGGATCAAAGGCTTGGCTGCCGGCGGCTAAAACAACAGCACCGACAGTTAACGATATGTCCTTCTTTTGATCTTCGAAATTGATCGCACCGGTGGGGCAGAATTTTTCACAGGCTTTGCACTTGCCCTTGAGAAAATAGATGCAGGTATCGGCATCGATCGTGTATTTGAGCGGCACTGCCTGAGCATACTGCACGTATACCGCTTTGCGTTTGCTCAGGCCGCCGTCATAGGCGTTGGAAACTTTCTTGGGACATTTTTCCGCACAGGCATTACAGGCAATACACTTGTCCATATCGACATAGCGGGGATTTTGGGTCAATTTGACTTCAAAATTACCCTCTTCGCCGTCAATGCGCTGTACCTCAGTAAGCGTCAGCAGTTCAATGTTGATGTGCCGGCCGACCTCGACCAGTTTGGGCGATATAATTCACATCGCGCAGTCATTGGTTGGAAAGGTTTTGTCAAGCTGCGACATCATGCCGCCGATGGAGCTTGAGCTTTCCACCAGGTAGACGTAGTAACCGGAATCGGCAAGATCCAAAGCGGCCTGCATCCCGGCAATACCCCCGCCGACCACCATGACTGCCCCAGTACCTGTTTTTGACATAATTACTCCGCCATGAAGAATGAGGTGATATCAGAAAGGTCAATTTCGTTTTTAGAAATACCCAGGGTTTTTTCATCAAGGCCCATGCACAAACCCAGCAGCTGTGGATACAAAATGGGCGCCAAGGGCTCACCGTTATTTGATTGAACGGCCATGCGCAACTGAACGCCGTCCAACTGAAGCTGGGTGTAGGGGCAGGCCGTACAGATAAATTGGGCACCGGCTTTTCGGGCGCTGTCTATTTTTTTGCGGGCCATATCCATTGCCAGCTGATCATTGATGCCGGTCAAGGGGGCGCCGCAGCAATCCAATTTCCGCGTCCACTCCACACTGAACGCGCCGGTGGCCTCCACCAGTTCATCAAAGATTTTCGGTGAAACCGGATCGTCAAACGCCGTTACCGTGCTCGGTCGCAAGGCATGACACCCGTAGCTGACCGCGATCTGCAGTCCGCTGTATGTTTTTAAAAGGTGATCTTTTAATTGATCCAGGCCCACATCATGATACAAAACCGAGAGCAGGTGCTTGACTTGAGTCTTATTTTTATATTCCAGTTTTTCTTTTGCCAGGATGCGGTTGATGTCGGCTTTTAAGTCCGAATCCTGGTTTAAAAAATATTCAGCTTTTTTTAGGCTGCCGTAACAGCATTTGCACATCACCAACATATCCAGGCCGGCGCGTTCGGCCACCGCTAAATTTTTGGCGGCCGAAAGAACATAGGCGCGATGATCCGAGTTGCGAGCCGGATACCCGCAGCAACAAAATTGGGTCATTTCAACCAGCTCGATGCCTAAGCGGGTGCACACCGCTTCGGTAGCATCTGCATACTGCTCGACCCTTGATGGAATGTTGCAACCGTGGAATAACGCGTAATTCATGCTGTTTTTCCTAACTCTTAAAAGCCTGAACAAAAAAGTTTTTTATCTATTATGTTTATGTTCGTGCGTTAAATTCGAAATCCGAAGAACGACATATTAAACAAATCCTAAATCTTTACCCTGTGGAATCCTCCGTAGGAGGGCCGCCAAAAGGCGGCATTCCACAGGGCAGGTGTTTCAATGACTAAAACAATATAATTTGATCATAGCTGTGGCTTGAACCGCTTTTCCCTTTTTGTCATTTGAATTTTGGTAATTCGAAATTGTTTCGAATTTCGGAATTCGATATTCGGATTTTTAAATAACACCAACAATTAACCAATAACCATCCATCGAGCCTCAGCGCTCGATGGATGCTACCGCCGTATTTTTTAATCGATATAAAACATCGCACACCTCGACCTGCTGCGGGCAGTTTTCCTGGCATTTGTAACAGGTCAAACAGTCCCAGTTCATGCGGGCACCGGATGCCATCTCAGTCAATCCCAGGCCCAGGCTGCACATGATTTGATGGGGCAGCAGTCCAAGCACCTGCTCGGGATCGTCATAGTTGCCGACCACCGGGCACACCGTTGTGCAGGTCTGGCAGCTAAAGCAATGGGTATAGGTGGTGTCCTTTATGGCCGGTTGAGATTCTTGGTCCGGTTGTGCATTTAGCGGCAGGGGGGCATCAGGGTCCATCAAATGATCAAACCGGCCGGCAACCGCCTGTCGGGCATCTTCAATCGGCTGGGCATATGTATCATTCCCAAGGCTTTTTTGTAGGATTAATCCCCTCGCAAAGGAAAAGGGAGATAATACATGGGGCAACGCCTGCCCGCTCTCCAAAAGCGCTTCGCGCACAGTGTACCATAACTCCTTTAACTGAATTCCGGACGGACAGCGCACCGTACAGCGGTCGCAATTGGTGCACAGATAGACCCCCTCCTGAATCGTTCGCATCTGCGCTTCATCGAGTTTCTTGCCGGAAGCCAATACCTTGAGAAGCACCATTTTTTCCGATGGCAGAATGTATTCGTTGCCGATGGCCTCGTACACCATGGCCGCCGAACAGTTCAGACTGCAGCTTCCGCAGTGGGTGCAGGCATCCAGTTCAATGATCTGGCGCGTGAGGATATTGGCCGGCAAGGATTTAGCCGGATCCATGACCCGGCTGGTCAGCAGGCTCAAGGGGGTGGCAAACAGGTGAAACATTTTGCTGAACGGCAGATAGGCCAGACCGATGAAACAGGCGATGATATGAATATACCACAATAGGTTAACACCGTCTTTTTCGTCCAGCCATAAGGCCATTGGTTTGATGAGCTTGGCGGTGGCAAAACCGTTAAACGCCCAGCGTGCAGACGCATGACACTCCATACAGCTGCCCTCGTGCACTTCACGACCGTACGCCAAGATCTCTTCGTCAAAGGGCGCTTCGATATTGGGCGAAACCGTTCCGTACTCGCTGACCCAAACGGTCTCGAGGGCTTGAATTTCCTCTTCATCCTCTAAGCCGGCATAGTCTTCGACCATCCTTATAAATTCGGAGTGAGAGGTAATTTTAAGGCCTTCCAGGGCGATTCCGGACAGCATAATAACCGCTACGATGCCGATGGCATAATGATCCATGCCGCCGGTTCGGAGCCGTCGAGGTTTGGTAAGATATCGGCGAATTGCCGCTAAGATCACACCGGCCAGCACCATGGCGCCGAAAAAATCCCTCAGAAAGTAAAACGGATTTACAGTCGAATAATAATCGCTGAACAATGCCTCGGATACCACGGATTCCAGGGCGTGCATCAGCAGCAGCAACATGAATCCGTAAAATATCAACATGTGCGCCAACCAACGGGTAAAGCTCTCTTTTAAGGTGCGATGCTGCAGCAAAACATCCAGCACCAGCGCCTTAAGGAGCAGGATGATCTTTGCACTGAATATAACACTTGCGATGCCACGGAAA
>JASFTL010000299.1:0-5478 GCA_050053555.1 Desulfobacterales bacterium | reverse complement strand
ACAGGTGCCGACGTTTTGATGTCCACCACCGCCGTATTTAAGGGTCAAGGCGCCCACATTGATGTGAGATGCAGGGTTAATTATGCTGTGGCCCACAGATATCATCGCGAAGGCCCTATTTTTGCCGTTGGCAATCCGAATCGATATATTTTGATCAGGATACAGAACATATTCTAAAAAGCGATTGCCCACCGGGATTTCATGGCAATCACGCAGATCGATTATAATCGCATCCCCTTCAAGTCTCGCTGATCTCCTAATCAGCTGTTTATATTTTTCATTTTCTTCATGATATACTTTCACGCGTTCTTGAAAATCAGGTAAATTTAGAATCTCCTCAATCGTTTTGGTTCGCAGCAATTGCGGTAGCTGCTTCATAAGATCAAAATTGCTAATGGTAAAGCTGCGCTTATACCCCAGCCCCGTGCGCGGATCAGCAATAAAAGCGAGCATAATCCATCCCTGCGGATGAAGAATATCTTCTTTTGTAAATTCAGCCGAGTCGGCTCTGCCGACAATTCGAATCAGCTGGGCAAATTTTTTTAATTTATCCCCGTACGCTTCATCATCTTTATAATAATCGAAAATCACCTGGGCTGCGCTGGGGGCATTTTGGCTGGCGCCCTCAAACTGTCCTTCATGCGGTAAACGCTCATGTTCGCTGGAATGATGGTCAAACCAAAGTCCGCAACCCTCGACAAAAGGCACATTGGCAAGGATATCATTTGAAGTCACTTCAATTTTATTATCCTGAAGATCCTTGGGATGAACGTAAAGAATATCATCAATAAGACCCAGCTCTTCAAGAATCGCGGTACACACCGAACCGTCAAAGTCCGAACGAGTAAGCAATCTCACAGCAATCTCCTGTTGCACAATCTTTTTATAGACGGCACCAATTAAGAATAATAAAGAATGGAGAATAAGGTGTCAAGGTGGAGAAAAAGGCAGAGGAAAAAGCGCCTGCAGCAATTAGAATCATGTATTGTGCCGATTAAAAGTCGGCCTCTTTCGGTATAGCTATCAATTTCCGGCGGTTTTGGCCGCGAACGATACGGCGATCAAGCGGCCGCTGTCGCCCGGCAATTCCCAAAAAGCCGCGCCGGACTCGGCCGTGTGTCAGAATTTGAGAAACCACCCATCTGGCAGTATTTGCGGAAATCGAAAACCCGATTCCCTGGGCCATTACGATGATGGCCGTATTGATCCCGACGACGTTTCCGGCGGAATTAACTAGCGGCCCCCCGGAATTTCCAGGATTTAGCGGTGCCGTATGTTGAATAATATTTTCAATTAAGCGACCTTCGGTGCTTCTTAAGGCCCTCCCCAGGGCACTGACCACACCGGTAGATACGGTCGATTGAAAACCAATATGAGTACGCGCAATTCAAGGCGGCAGAACAAATTGGATACCAGCTATCGGTTAGCCGCATAGGCCGCAAAGATTGCATTGCGACGCAAGTGTGTAAGCGGATTTTATTCGACTTCGCCTGTAGATACTGCAGTTAGCTGCAGGGATGATCGGTCTTCGCCAAAGGCTTCGACCCGACATGAAGGCAAGGCGAACCGCGCCAAAGCTCCTTAGAGCGAAGGGGGGTTCGGCTACGGCGCAGTTGCGCTCTGATACTCTGTCTGCCAGAAACGAACTGCGGGGAGCTTCATTTGGACATGTCGAGTTTCGTAAACTTAGCGCCTTTAAAAGATACGTCTGCAATCAGTCCCTTGACATTGATTACAAAGCCAATGATATCACCTTTGGCATTCCACGTTGTGCCGCTATTGCCTCCTCCCACTGTAATAAGAGCCACGTTGCCGTCAACGCCGACCTCCCAGCCTCTGCTTTGTCTAAATTTTCTTAAAGCCTCATCCGTCATAAAAGCAATCACCCAGTCCTTGGCTTCTGCGCCGATCTGGGCACCAAAGGAACCGGACACCACGTTATAGTAGTCAACGGTTTTGCCATCAACTCTCAGTGCGCCACGACCGTATTCGCCGCCGACAAGAAGTCCGGCCTTGACAACATTCGGCATTATGAGCAGTGCCTTGGCCTGCTCGACAAATGTTTTAGCGTCATCAACCTGCTTGTAAAATCGATCCATGACCTCATCAGCGCCGGCGTCAATCTTCTTGGCCGCATCAGCGTAAACCATTGTCATCAGACCCAAAGAAAAAACAAGTATGGTAAATACGGATAGATAAGGAGCTTTGCAAAACTGAGTAAGGTTTTTAAATCGTTTCTTTTTCATATGCTTCATTCCCTCCTTAGCGTAACTTGATTTCCTGGAACGGCAAGTTGTATTTCTTTGCCAAAGCCACAAGATCTGCTTTCAGCGTAATGGATTTGCCGTCTTGAGATGGCAGCTTGATACCCTTATCGCCCACCACAAAGATTTGGATTTTCCGAAGATCAAACAGCTCTATGGCGAGTCGACGAAGATCGTCTTCGGTGGCGCTTATAAAGGCATCCTGAATTCTTTCAAGGGTATCGAGTGGTTCTTGGCGCAGATAGTAGCGGCCATAGACGTCCACGAGCTCGGCTTTGGTATCCACGTTAAAAACAAAACTGTTTAAAGCATCGAGCCGTTTAAATTCAAGCTCGCTTGCAGGGATCTCCTGGCGAAGTGCCTCCATAATTTTTAAAGTCTCTATGATTGCAGCTCCAGTCTGGTCTCCTTTGCACCCGATATAACCTAAAAGCAAACCGGCTTTCCATTTATAGGTCTGGTAGAAACCGGCGGAATAAACCAGTCCCAGATCATCGCGCAGGCGTTTATACAGCAAAGAATCGTTGCCACCGAAAATATTCATGAGCAGGCTCGCCTTCCAGTAATCCGGGTGAGTACGTTTTTTGCTAGGCAAATTCAATACAACCTGGGATTGAACCTGTCCGGGTTTATGGATAAGTGCCAGAACCGGCGAGGTGGCAACCGGCTCATTTAAAAGGCGTTTCGGAGCTTTAGTTTGCGGAAAGGCTTTGAGGAACTTTTTCAGTCCGGTAATTATTTTTTCCTTTTTTATATCTCCGGCAATCGCCATGGTCATGTTTGCCGGAACAAAATATTCTTTTAGAAACCGCTTTAAATCCTCCCGTGTGATAGCAGGAATGGTTTGCAGGCCGGTCAGAGGATCCCGGCCGTATGGATGGCCTTTAAAATGCCAGATTTTGCTTTCCCGCATGGCCACCGACTGCGCATCGCCGCCCTGTCTTTTAAGTGAAACCAATTCCTGGTTTTTCGCAACCTGCACCACTCGGGAGTCAAAGCCGGGTCGGGTCAACACAGCCTGCAAAAGTTCTAAGCCTTTTTCCCAGTCCGCTTTCATCACCGATAGACGAACTGTCGTTTGCTCTTCCTCCACCGATACGCCAAGCTGTATGGCATTCTCATCGAGCACCAGCGCCAGTTCGTTAGGCGGCAACGTTTCGGTTCCCCCGCGAACAATGGTATTGTTGAGAATGTCGGTTACGCCGGTCTTGGATACCGCCACGTCCACAGAGCCGGCCTTCATTAAAATCGTTAGGTCAATTAGGGGCAGTTCGCTGTCCGGCAGATAAAACACCTTGACTGTTTCAACATCAAATATCTCTGGCGGCGGATATATAATTTTGTGAGGATCCCGACGGAAGGATAAAGGATGTTTCCAGCCATCAGGGGTGGGATAGTCAGATCTGTTTTTCAGATCGCCCTGATATTGTACATTTGCCGCTGCGCTGCCGCTAATGGTCCGAACTTCGCTGTATTGAGCAGGCGGCTTATCAACCTGCCCGCCTGGAATAACATAAACTGTAGTTTGATTATCTTTGCGAATATATTTCCTAGCAACCGCGCGGATGTCCTCCGGAGTAACGGCATCGATTCGCTCCAGATAGTTTGTCAAATAGCGCCAGCCAACTTGAACTTCCAGGGTCGCCAGCGTTCCGGCCAGACTTTCGTTGCTACGCATTCTGTCCAGAAAATCGCGCTGATTGAGTTTTTTTATGCGCTGAAGCTCGCGAGTCGATACGAGCACGGTTTTGAATTTTTCGACTTCGTCAACGAGCAATTTTGCAAGCTTTTCACTGGCATTGAGATACGCCTGGCGTTTTCCTTCTTCTTTCGCCTGGCCTTCACCCATTTTCAAGATGGCAGGCTCGTTGGGCGACCCTCCGAGGATGACCATGCCGCCGTAACGATTGTCCGGATTGTACACCCAAGCTTCAACCGCAAGACCCTTGTCGATAATGTTTTGGGTCATGCGGGCGCCGCGGCCATGGCTTAACACCATTGTCATGGCATCTAGCGCATAAAAATCTGGGGTTCCCATTTTAGCGCTGTGAAATCCGATACGCACCAGCGGTGTGCGGGCGCCTTTGAGAAAACGAATATTTTTCCGCGGGCCCTGCTGATCCGGCTCCCGGGTAAGCGCCTCAGGCGCACGTTCACCGGAGGGGTAGCGCTCAAAGTAAATTCTGGCTAACTTTTTAGCCTGTTCAAAGGTAACATCTCCGACAAGAACGCAAACCGTATTGGCAGGTGTGTAGTATTTTCCATGGAATTCGATGGCATCCTGGGTGCTGAATTTTTCCATGTCGCTTTTCCAGCCAATGGTCGGATTGCGATAGGGATGGGCAGTATAGGCCGCTGCATTAAGATCCAGCCAGGCAGCTCCCCCCGGGTCATTGATGTACCTGAAGGCCCACTCCCGCTGAACCACATCCTTTTCAACGTAAAATTCTCGCCATGAGGGCTCAAATAACTGCTCACTGACAATGGAAAACCATTGCTCCAGCATATCCGAAGGCACAGAGGCTATATATTGGGTCTGGTCTTTGGTTGTAAACGCATTGACCCTCACCGCGCCATTTTTGCCCAGCTGTGAGGAAAAAACCTGAGGAACATATATTCTTTGTACCTGCGCACGGAGTTTATCCATCTCAGCCCGCTTTGTTCGGATGAGCTTTTGGTCGGGAATCCGCTTTTTTTGTTCAGAAAGAATTGCTTGATAAGCCGCCTCGATCTGTTTCTGCAGTTTCTCGTCCTTTTCGACATTTAGGGTGCCGAAATTTTTAGTCCCCTTAAACATCATATGTTCCAGCAGATGCGCAATGCCGGTTTTGCCCGCCTGTTCAAGGGCCGATCCGGCACGAATGGCCAACCGGCAGGCCACCTGGGGCGTCGCCGGTCGTTCGACCACCAGAAACATCATGCCGTTTTCAAGGTGAAATTCTTGGACGTCAAGCTGAATGTCTGCAGATGTTCCCGATGCCGAGTAAACATTTGCCGACAAAAACAGCAACACCAAACAGACCTTAATGATTTTAATCAGCTGCATGTTGATTTCCTCCCAGGAAAAGCTTCAGGGAAAAGGTCGCTTAATTAGGCTCAACATTATTATAAAGCTGCCCTCCGTCCGCCTGCGACGGACTGGATATTCAAGCGAAGGCGAACAAAAATGACTCGCCTGGTAAGTAATAAGATATAATGGCCAAAATCGATTTGT
>JASFTL010000298.1:0-5481 GCA_050053555.1 Desulfobacterales bacterium | reverse complement strand
AACAGGTTACAGCCCTAAAGTGAAAACACCAGAAGTCATAGATTCGACTTGGTATAGAAATAATTCTGGGAGTTATCGTGTAGATTTATTCGTCGTTACGGCAGGTAATGAAATGCATCTGCCTGCAGCGCTCAATGATATTGCTCAATCCAACCGTAGGGATGAAATCTTTCAATCACAAGTTAAAGCGTTCAACGGACCGACAAAAGCTGAATTAAAAAGAGAAAAGACAGAGGCGCTTAAATCTACCTGGTTTCGTACGGTGCACTACAGTGGTCGCATTAAAATTATTGATGAGCTGACCAGAAGAAAAGACGCTGACACCATATTATATTGCTTTAATAATGTGAACAAAGTCGGAAGACCGATCCATAAAATGGATCACTTAAGTTTTATTCGGGCTTTCGGCAAGCTCAAAGATAGCCGGACCGTAGAAAAAACCAGTGACTATTTGCTTGATCCTGATCCTGAAATTAAGGCGCAGGCGCTAAATGCGTTGGGCCAGATAAAAGATGCTGATCATATTGAAGTTGTTTTCCCGGCTCTGAATGACAAAGATCCGAACGTGCGATGGAAGGCCATACATGTATTAGGAGAAATCGGAAATCCTAAAGCCATAGAACGAATTAGTCTATTGCTCGCTGATGATGATCCAATGGTGAGAGATTCTGCCGAATCTGTTTTAAGACAATTGGGCGCTTCGAACCGAAAAATTCAAGACTGGAAAAACAAAGCAGAAAAATTGGTAAAACAACCATTAACTCTGGATGAAGTTTATCGCGCACAATTTGAATATCAAAAGGCTGTCATCGAAAAGAAAGAACTTCAAGCCAAACTTCAAAGTGAAACGGATGTCAAAAAAGAATTGGCCGAAGCCCTAAATGAGCGTGAGCTCGCGCTTAAAAAGAAACAGCAGCTCGTTGAATATCTTTATGAAAATGAACGCCAACTAAAAAGTAAGCTGGCCCAGCTTGACATCACCCGACGGCAATCTGAAGAATACCAAGCTGAACTGAAGCGTCTGAACGCCAAAGTTCGATCATTGAATGCGGAGCTCAGGCAGGCCAAAACCCAGACTGCAACAAACAACGTCAAAGAAGAGTTGGATAAGACCTTAGAGACCAAATCAAAGCTGGAACAGGAGACCAAGATCTCTCGGCAAAAAGAAGCCCTACTGCGTGAAGAGATTACAAATCTTAGCACCCTGGCCGAACAGACCCGGTTGGAGGCTGAAGACGCTAAAAATGAAGTTGCCATCCTGCGGGATCGGGAAAAACAATTGACCACCCAGGTTGATGAACTCAAACAGCGCTTGGATCGAAGCATGGCCCCGGTGCTGGTCGTCTCAAGACCTCAAAATGGAATTAAAATTGAATCAGCGAACACCTTGCTGCATTTCATTGCTGTCGATGATAAAGGCATCAGCAAAATTGATGTCTCTTTAAACGGAAACCCGGTAGCACTCGACCACAAAAGAGGAATCAAGATTGCTAGCGCCGGTGATGGATCGTATTCTAAAAAGATCGATATCGCCGAAAAACTGCAACTGCAAAACGGACAAAATATAATCAAAGTTTCAGTGGTGGATACGGATGGTATATCCCAAGAAGAATTAATAAAAATATTTCGAGTTAAAGAACGCGGTGATATCTGGGCCATTGTCATCGGCATTAATCAGTATCAAAATACCCGCAACCTAAAATACGCTGTAAATGATGCCCAGGCATTCAGAGATTATTTGAAAGACTATGTCGGCATTGCTGATGAACGAATTTTTTATTTAGCCAATCAGGATGCCACCAAATCAAAAATTGAAAGTCTTCTGGGCACAACCATAAAAAGAAAAGCCTCAAGAGATGATACCGTCATCATTTTTTACGCCGGCCACGGAGCAGTTGAACCGGATCCATCAAACCTTGATGGCGATGGATTTGAAAAATATCTGCTGCCCCACGATGCCAATTTGCAAGATTTGTATTCAACCTCAATTTCCATGAATGATATCCGAACGATCTTCGCGCGCATCCGCGCCGAGCGCCTTATATTTATCGCCGACACCTGTTACAGCGGCGCCAGCGGCGGCCGGACCATAACGGCCGCCAAAACACGGGCCAATCTTTCCGAAAAATTCTACGAACGGATTTCAAGGGGTAAAGGGCGGGTGATCATCTCATCCTGTTCGGCCAATGAGATCAGCAAGGAAGACGACAATCTGCAGCACGGCGTGTTTTCTTACTATATGCTCGAGGGCTTAAAAGGCCGGGCCGATCAGGACGGCGATGGCATCATTACCGTCAGCGAGCTGTTCAGCTATATCTCCCGCAAAGTCCCCCAGGCCTCTGACCAGGATCAGCACCCGGTGAAAAAGGGTGAAACTGAAGGGGAGCTGGTCATCGGGCGTGTGAAATAAAACCATTTCATTAAAGGTTCAAAATGGACACCTTTATTCTACGATCGTGGAATAAAAAGATTAATTCCATGTATCTTGCCGTTTTCGTGTTATTGCTCGTGATTCTATTCGGTTGCGCCGGCAAGATGTCGGTGGAAGAGGCCAAAGAGGTTACGGTTTCGATGAGCGGGGAAGCGTTTGTGCCGCCGCCGCGGCGGATTGGAGATATTTTATCGATACTGGATCAACCCGGTGAATTTGACCCTGAAATTACAAAGAGATACTGGGTTGTTGCAAATCAGTCCCCTCCAGCAAATGCCGGCCTTCGGGAACTGGCCTATTTTTATCTAAATAGAGCACAAGCGGCAGGAAAAATTTTTCATTTCCATAAGTATTTAGAGGATTCCAGAACTGCTTTTCGATATGCGGAGAAAGCAAAGCTCAAGGAGAATTCCAGGTTTTTACATAGCCTTGGCAGATCAGAAATCTGGGCCGGGAATTTCAGAATGGCCATCGACTTGCTTGAACGAAGTTTAAAAATAGAAGAAAATACAGGTACTTATGCCATTTTAGTAACGATGTACACTCGCATGGGCGACCTTGAATCCGCCGAAAAACTGAAAAACAGCGGCATTTATTATTGCAGGCGGGTAAAGGGAATATGGGCCGAAATTTCCATGGGCAGCATGTTCGCCGATGTCCTTGAGGCGCGGGGAAAGTTTAAAGAAGCAGAAGGACATCGCAGACGGATTAAGCTCTTGGTGTCATCGGTGATAAGCCAGGCACCGTCATATTATTTAGCACTTGCATCCAGACTGGCAATGAATCTCGAAAGACAGAGTAAATTGATTGAAGCCGAGCTTGAATGGCGCAGAATCTTAAAAAGCGTCATCGGGCTCGCTGGCAAAGAATCTGAAATAACCGGTGTCCTACTTGGGCATATCAGTGAAACGCTCCAAAAACAGGGGCGCCTGGCAGAAGCTGAAAAGCTGCTAACCGTCGGGCTTCGCATTATGGATCAATCGGGCCTTGCGGCTGATTCTTATCTAATGGGTCGCTCCCGAATGTGGCATGGCAGTATCCTAACTGACCAGCATAAATTTTTTGAAGCCATACAGACATTCGATCTTGCCAGAACAGGTCTGCTTCATAACAATTATCTTTATGAGAAGATTTTTACCCGCAACCCGAACCTTATCCTTTCCCTGATCAAAACCGATCGGATTAAAGAGGCTTTCGCATTAATCTCCACAGCGCATTCTGTCTATAAAAACAATTATGGCAGTCAGAATTACGTTACGGCCGAGATGCAGGGTCTGCGCGGTATGGCGTATGCGAAAATGAACAAAGCCAAAGAAGCGCTTGAAGATTTCTCAGAAGCCATTCCGATATTGCTTGCGCCAGATGTGAAGGGCGAAAGCCATTTTTCAAACAGAAAGCGCCTTAAAATTATTTTAGAAGCTTATATCGATTTGTTGGGCATAATGGACGGTAGCCATCGTGAGCAACGGCTTGGTTATAACGCAGCCGCGGAAGCCTTTCGGCTGGCCGATGCCATCCGCGGTCAGGCAGTGCAAAGCGCACTGGGTGCTAGCGGCGCCAGGGTAGCAGCAGAAGACCCTGTTCTGGCTGATCTGGCGCGCATGGAACAGGATACCGATCAACAAATTGATGCGCTGCAATCCATTCTCAGCGATACGCTGGCGGCTCCAGAGGATCAGCGTGAACCGGCGGCCATAGAGAACCTGAAAGAAAAACTGGATACGCTGGGCAGAGCGCGACAGTCTTTGCTCGCAGAAATTAGAAAACAGTTTCCCAAATACTCGGATTTTACCAATCCGCAGCCGGCAACCATTGCCATGGTGAAGAAAAATTTGCAGCCCCATGAAGCCCTTATTTCCATATACACCACCGATACACATTCTTACGTGTGGGCCATATCTTCTGAGGGTGAGGTCAAATTCTCCAAATCAAATCTGGGCCAAAAAAAAATAACCTCGATCGTAAACCAGCTGCGCAAGGCCATTGCCCCTGATGCACGGGTTTTGGGAGATATCCCTGCTTTTGATACGGAGCAGGCCTACGGGCTTTATGAGGCGCTGCTCAAGCCGGTGGCCTCTGCCTGGCAGGATGCCACTGATCTGATCATCGTGGCCCACGGCCCCTTAGGACAGCTGCCCTTTGCGATTTTGCCCACCGCAGCAGTTAAGCGTAAAGATGCTGATCTGCTTTTTGCAAACTACCGTGATGTGCCCTGGCTGATCCGTAAGGTGTCCATCACCCGCCAGCCGTCGGTATCTTCGTTTGTCAGCCTGCGAAGTCTTCCGCAGGGAAGTCCCGAACGCAAGGCCTTTGCGGGTTTTGGCGACCCGTTTTTCAACCTGCAGCAACTCGCCCAGGCAAAAACACAAAAGCAGGTCCCCAAGACGTCGGTTGCCGGCCTGCAAAAACAGTTGCAGGTACGCGGTATCCGCATCACCGATACCGGCAATCTGGACAATGACACCATCACCTCCAGCCATCTGGGCATGCTCAACCGTCTGCCCGATACCGCAGAGGAGATCAACAGCATTGCCAGCGCTCTGGAGGCCGATCCACACGCAGATGTTTTTGTGGGCCAACGCGCCTCGGAGTATCTGGTTAAAACCATGGATTTATCCGACCGGCGCGTGATTGCCTTTGCCACCCATGCGCTGGTTCCCGGGGATCTGGACGGACTCGATCAACCGGCGCTGGCGCTTTGTGCACCGCAAGTCACCGGCGAAAAAGAAGATGGTCTGCTGACCTTAGGAGAGATCTTAAGGCTCAAGCTCAACGCTGACTGGGTGGTGCTGTCGGCCTGCAACACCGGTGCGGCTGAAGGGGCCGGGGCCGAGGCCGTATCCGGATTGGGGCGTGCCTTTTTTTATGCCGGCAGCCGGGCGCTTTTGGTGAGCATGTGGCCGGTGGAGACCACCTCGGCCCGCCAGCTGACCAGCGGGTTATTTGAGTATCAAAAACAGGATCAAACCCTTTCCAGAGCAGCGGCGCTGCGTCAATCCATACTGGCTTTAATCGACGGTCCGGGGATCAAAGATCCGGCCAGCGGTAAG
>JASFTL010000297.1:0-5543 GCA_050053555.1 Desulfobacterales bacterium | reverse complement strand
TGGAGAGAACGAAGGATTTTGCTGATTGCCGATCCTCATTTTGGAAAAGCCGCAAGCTTTCGCTCGATGGGTATTGCCGTTCCAAGCGGTACTACCCGCGATGATCTGAATCGTTTGGGGGCGTTGATCCTTAAATATCAGCCCGAAGAGCTTGTGGTTTTAGGAGATCTTATCCACTCAGCAAAAAGTAAAGGCAGTGAAATTTTGCTTCAATTCGAAGAATGGCGCACAGGGTTTTCAGATTTAAAAATAACGCTGATTAAAGGTAACCATGATCGCCTATCCGGTAGACCACCGGCAGAACTAAGATTTGACCAGATCGAAAATGCAACCCGAATCGGTTCGGTTATGCTTTCTCACAAACCGTCTGCGCATGCCGGCCGGTATACAATCGCCGGCCATATCCATCCAGCCGTTCGTTTGAAGGGAATCGGAGGACAGAGAGAGACCCTTCCCTGTTTTTATTTTTCACGACAATATGCGATGTTACCTGCATTTGGTAGTTTCACGGGCAACCATATCATTAAACCATCTCCTCAAGATCAGGTATATGTCATCGCAGGCGCTGAAGCCATCAAAGTGCAGCCACCTTTGCATGTTCCCCTGTAATCGAAACGGTTATCGCATTAAATGTTATTTTTTAATTATATTATATATTTATATTTACAATATAAAGTAAAACTTTATATTATGTTCTTGATAAGCCTATTTCAACTCTTGTTTTTAATTTTCTATTTCAAAGCAACTTTTGCGGGCTTATCCAACCAATATGGATTGATGAGGTCTTCGAAAATGGTCATGGCCGCTTCAGCGCCCTGGCCGGAGGCGGTAACAATCTGCTTGTAGCCACCCTCAACATCGCCGGCTGAATATACCCCGGGGACCGTGGTACGGTGCTTGCCGTCCTGCTTGATGTAACCATCTGCGTTGACCGCTAGGCCCATTTTCTCGGCCAGTTCCACAGCAGGTGTATACCCAATGGCAATGAACACACCATCCGTCTTGTATTCAGCGGTCTCTTTGGTTTTGTTGTTTATCAGTAATATTTCATTTACGCGTTCTTCTCCCCGAATCTCTTTAACCTCGGTATTCCAGAGAACAGGAATATCATTGTCCATTAGTTGCTGAGCCAGAAATTCCTGAGCCCGTAATTTGTCTCGCCGATGGATCAGTGTCACATCTATGCCCATGTGAAAAAGGTGTAATGCCTCGGTGACCGCACTGTTGCCGCCGCCCACCATGACCACCTTTTTGCCCTTAAAAAGAGGTCCGTCACATGTGCTGCAATAGCTGACCCCTCTTCCGGACAGGCGGGATTCACCGGGAATATTCAGGTGACGATGACTGGCGCCGGTGGCCAGCAGGATGGTTTTGGTTTGAAACTGTCTGCGATTTGTTTTGACGGTAAACGGCGGGCCGGACTGAATATCCACCACCGCCTCACCTTGAAAAATCTGCACATATTGCAAGGCATGGCTGACCATGATGTCAACCAGTGATTTGCCGCCCACAGACGTAAATCCCGGATAATTTTCAACGATCGGCGTGGTTGCCACTTGACCCCCAAGGGCATCCCGTTCGACAATTGCGGTGCGCAGTCCGCTGCGGACCGCGTAAATTCCAGCGGTTAAACCGGCCGGCCCTCCTCCCACAATCAGCAGATCCGTTTCAATGAGTTCCGCATCGCTTTCCGGAATAAAAATGGTCTGAGCCTCCAATTTTTCCAATGAAAGAATAAAGACTTCCTCCGGCTGTGCGCCCTGCCCTATGAGGACGTCGTTGGCAAATGCCTGGGGCACACTTTGGGCTGAATATTGATCGGCGAGTTCCGGTTCGCTTTGAATATCGACAATTTCCAAAAACATCAAATCCGGCATTTCGATTGCGGCCTTCACTGCATTGATTGCCTGTTGGGGACAATACGGGCAGGTGGGGCTGACAAATATCTTAATCTGGCGGGTGGAATCGATTCGGTGAATCACTTTTAATGATTGTTCACTCAGTTGACTTTTTCCGAGTCCGACTAGAATTAATATTTCAAGAAAGGTTCGCGCCTCCTCGCCCATGGGCGCACCAAGCCACTTGATGGAATAGCGTTCAGGCGCAATCAGCAAGGTGGGCGAATGGGTAACATTCCATTTTTTGGCAAGTTCATGGTCCAGATCATATTCCCGCAGCGTAATTTTGGAGCTGAGTTCACGAAACGCTCGAATGACCTCGCGGTTGGCATGTGTAAATACATCTTCATGTCCTTTTGCGGTAAACAGATATATCGGAATCTCATTGGGCAATTGCTCAAAGGTGGCTTTCAGCTGTTGCAGATAAGCCTGACTGGCCATTTCACGTTCTCTGGGATCCATATCGGTCGTATTCTGCATGGGTGTCCTTCCTTTGTTAGGTTTCTATTTTTGCCGGTTCTAAATTTGAAACACTTAATTCAGGTTATATTGTTTATTGAACACAATATTTTAAGTATAAGAAAGTCGTGTGTCAACCGAGTTTAACACTGATCTCAGGAGGATGAATCATGGAAAATCCATTAATTGTGGGCGTGATGGGAGGCGGTAGGGTTGACTCTCGGGATGCAGAGGCGGCCTATCGTCTTGGCAGTCTAATTGCAGAACAGGGCTGGATACTTTTAAATGGCGGGCGCAATGCGGGCATAATGGCATCTTCTGCTAAGGGCGCTCGGGAAAACGGCGGCACAACCATCGGCATTCTGCCTGATGATAATCCCCACGGGGTATCCCCGTTTATTCAGATACCCATTTTAACGGGAATGGGCAATGCACGCAACTGCATCAATGTTCTCTCGAGCCACGTGGTCGTGGCCTGCCCCGGCGGCACGGGCACCATTTCAGAAATCGCCCTGGCACTTAAAAGCAGCCGGCCGGTCATCCTGATGAATTTTGAAATTCAGGCATTGTTCGAACGCTATCTGAAAGCTGAAAGGCTGGCTGTGGTGAAAACACCCGAAGAAGTAATCGCAAAAATAAGTGATCTATTTCAGTAAAAAGCGGATAAATGTTTGATGGTTAGGCTAAAGTTCGGATGCACTGGTTTGCAACAGGGCCTGGGCGAGCTTAAGATCTTCTTGATTGGTTATCTTTATGTTGCTGCGGCTGCCGGGTATAATTTTAACGACTCTTCCCAGGCGTTCCACCAGTGAGGCATCATCCGTCCCGATAAAACCTTCCTGCTTTGCATTTTCATGGGCCTTTTTGATTAATTTCACCTTAAAGGCCTGGGGCGTCTGGGCCAACCACAGTATATCTCTTTTCCAGGTTTCAATAATCTCGCTTTTCGCATTGACATGTTTAACGGTATCGAAGGTCGGAATGCCGAGAATACAGGCGCCGTGTTTTCGGGCCTCTTTTATGCAATCGACCAGATGCTCCCGTTTCACAAAAGGACGCACTGCGTCATGAATAAGTACGATGCCATCATCCGTTTCGATCGTATTAAGGCTGTTGTACACAGAATCCTGCCGGTGGGCCCCTCCGATAACAAGGCTGACCTCCTTTTCCATGTAGGCAGGGGGGATAATTTCATTGCGGCAAAAATCAATATCTTCTTTAGGCACGGCCACGATAATTCGATCGATCAGATCACAACGGTTAAATATGATCAGGGTGCGGGTGAGTATCGGTATTCCGTCTAATGCGATATACTGTTTACGCACAGCATCGCTCATACGAATCCCTTTGCCGGCTGCCACGATGACTGCATGTATCTTTGTCTTCACTCGATTACCTTTAGATCACCCGTCACTTTAGCTCACTTTAAATAACTCAACTCCTTCGGCAACGGCACGCCCTTGCCCATGGTGTCTTCGCCGTAATTCACACCGGCTAGAATTTGAATATCTTTCAGCGTCCGCGTGTCGCCTTCAAACATCACCTCGGTGAGCTTTTCTTTTTGAATTTTTCCGCCGGCCCACTGAAGGTCCAGAACACTGCTGGCATCAAATCGATCGGCGCCAACACACAGTTCAACCTGCCCTCCATAGTTCTGAACAATTTTAGCAATCAAAAGACATGGCCGGCTGTGAAAGCCCAATTTTACGGGCACACCGACTTTAATAGTCGAACGTTCAATGTTTTTATTAAGTATTTTTTGAGCCAATTCAATGCCGGTGGTTAAAAAATGGCAGGCGTAAAATAGGCCGTAATTGATGGTCCGATCCAGCAGAATTTTGGGATCAGTCATTTTAGACAGACTGACTTGAACTTTTTTATAAATCTGTTTATATCCAGCCGCATGCAGATGACGTTCATAAAAATGAAGCAGCCGTCCGACCATTTGAAGCAGATGCAAAACAACTGAAAAATAGCCTCTCAGCCGTTTGAGTTCGCGATTGCCGAATCGGAATCCTCCATGGATAACATAGGTGTCAAATGATGATTGAAGGTTATGCACCAACATTTCATAGCGTCTGATCTCAACCTCATTAACCTTGTCGGGAACAATGGCTAAAATTTCTTTGTGCGGGTAGGGTTCGTAGAATTTGAGCTGATCGAAGCTTTTGGCAATATTTAAAAATTCACTTGAGATTTTGACAATGTTTTTTTTCTGCTGGTCCTTATCTTTATCGTCAATATCATAATCGAGCATTTGACTGCTTACCACGCTGGGAAAATCAGCTGTCGTGTACTGGGTTTCCGGCATCTGGATTTTAAGTCTCCGGGCTTCTTTCAGTATAGCCGGTGCCATTTTCATCAAAGCGCTCGTTAAAAACTCAAGCGTCGCTTCACCTTCTCCCGGGAAATCACCAATATCGACCAAATCGTAAAACACCAGCCGGTTGGATATATGCTTCTGAAAATTTGCTGCCAGGCTCAGATGACGCACACTAGCGGCCAGTTCGCGATACAAATACCAATTTTTGTTGTTTTTAGCGCCGTGAAAGTCGAGAAAATCTTCCAGCAGCATAGAGGTTGACACAAGTGTTGAGAAAAGCTTTTGAGTGAAAACGAGGTCGGGCTGTTCAACAGCTGAGATATAGGCGCAACATTTTAAATAGTCTTGGGAAAATATGCGAACTTTTTCTATAAATGAATTCCCGGTTGTTATTTCTGTCTTTTTCATCGGTCGTCGCTATTTTTTTCGGCCACTAGTCACTCGTTTAGGCTTCTGGTCACGGGGTCATGAAGAGGTTCCAGGTTATCGTGTCAGGTTAGAATCGGCAGGACTGAAAACTGAATCCGACTCCGGCGGAACACCCGACACCTGAAAAGGGAAACGGCCAGAGCAGCTCATAAGCCGAATTCTGTTCCTGGATCAGGTTTCCCCTTACCAGGTAACGATCATTCATCTGTGGATACCGGTTACCCGACGTCTCTTGCGACCTACCCGGGAACTTGGGCGGGCTACCCTCTGTCGCTCCCCTATTTGGTCTTGCACCGGGTGGGGTTTGCCGAGCTTCCTCGATCACCCGAGGAACTGGTGCGCTCTTACCGCACCGTTTCACCCTTACCTGACACCCAACCTTACAGTTGGGTACCGGGCGGTATACTTTCTGTTGCACTTTCCTTCGCGTCGCC
>JASFTL010000296.1:0-5548 GCA_050053555.1 Desulfobacterales bacterium | reverse complement strand
GGTTCCTGAGCGAAAAGGTTTCCGCCACAGGCGGATTGTGTTTTTACGGTTTCATCTGGAAACCGTGAAAGAAAATAGAAAGATCCTGTAAATCCTGTCCGAATATTAATATTAAAAATAGAATTCATTCCTATAGAGAGGATAGGAAATGAATATTGATTTTAAAGAAGTTTTGGCCCGTGCCAACGAATATAAACCTGCGATTTCGAAATTTTTGCGGGATATGATCGCGATCCCCAGTGAAAGCTGCCAGGAAGAACAGGTTATTCAGCGCATTAAAAAAGAAATGGAAGCGGTTGGTTTCGATCGCGTGGAGATCGATGCCATGGGAAATATCCTGGGATATATTGGCAGCGGCTCCCACTTAATTGCCATGGATGCTCATGTGGACACAGTAGGAGTAGGTGATCCGGATCAGTGGGAATACGATCCCTACAAGGGCTATGAGGACGATGAAATCATCGTTGGACGTGGCGCCAGTGATCAGGAGGGCGGTATGGCCGCCATGGTCTATGCCGGCAAAATCATCAAAGATTTACATCTCGAACGTGACTGCACTTTGCTGATTGCCGGTACCATTCAGGAAGAAGACTGTGACGGCCTCTGCTGGCAATACATGATCAACGAGAACAATATCCGGCCTGAATTCGTTGTTTCCACCGAACCCACTTCCTGTCGTATTTATCGGGGCCAGCGTGGTAGAATGGAAATAAAAGTATCTACCAGCGGGGTCAGTTGCCATGGCTCGGCACCTGAACGGGGAGATAACGCCATCTTCAAGATGGCGCCGATTCTCAACGAGCTCAAGGTCCTGCATACGAAGCTGAAAGAGGATGATTTTCTTGGCAAAGGTTCGTTGACGGTTTCGGAAATTTTTTTTAGCTCACCGTCGCGCTGTGCCGTGGCCGACGGTTGTTCCATCTCGATCGACCGACGCCTGACGGCCGGCGAAACCGGCGAGTACGCTTTACAGCAAATCAGAGATCTACCAGCGGTTAAAACAGCCGGAGCCCGGGTTTCCGTGTATAATTATGATCGGCCATCTTATACCGGCCTGGTGTATCCTACCGATTCCTATTTTCCGGCCTGGACTCTGGAAGAAAATCATCCGGCGTGCCAAACATTGGTTGCCAGCTACAAGCATCTTTTCAATAGAGAACCGATTGTTGACAAATGGACTTTTTCCACGAACGGGGTGGCCATTACCGGGTTGTCTGGAATTCCCTGTATCGGTTTCGGTCCGGGCCACGAGGACCAGGCCCACGCTCCGAACGAGAAGACCTGGAAGAGCGAGCTGGTTCAAGCCGCAGCGATATATGCGGTCATACCGGCCATGTACGTTGATAAATTTGTACGATGATCAAATTCAATTTAAACGGTTCAGAAGTATCCTATGACGGTGATCCCAAGATGTCGCTGTTAAAATATTTAAGAGCGACGGCAGGCATTTTTTCTGTAAAAAACGGCTGCAGCGGGGAAGCGACCTGTGGGGCCTGTCTGGTAGAAATGAATACCCGGCCGGCACTTTCCTGTATTACAACCATGGAAAAGGTGGGCGGTGCGAACATCATCACGATTGAGGGTTTTCCGGAAAGGCTGCGCCAAACCCTCGGGCGGGCATTTGTGGCCAAAGGTGCTGTGCAGTGCGGTTTTTGCACACCCGGTTTTTTGTCCCGAACCAAAATCCTTTTGCAGACCAATCCTCAGCCAAGCCGGCGCGAGATCATTCATGCCCTCAGATTCAATCTGTGCCGCTGCACCGGTTACATTAAAATCATTGATGCCATCGAACTGGCGGCCGGGCATATCCGAAAGAATCTGGAACTCAGACTGTCGAGCACCGGCAAGGTGGGTTCGCCTCAGCCCAAATACGATGCCTATCGTAAAGCCATCGGCGCCAGTGAGTTTGTCGATGATATACGCATCGATGGAATGTTGCATGCCGCTCTAAAATTTAGCGACCATGCCCGTGCGAAAGTACTCAAGATCGATGTTTCGGCAGCGGAAAAAATAGCGGGTGTCGTGCGGGTCTTCACGGCCGCTGACATTCCCGGAGGTCGCACCGTTGGTGTCATTCACCAGGACTGGCCGGTAATGATTGCTGCCGGAGAGACCACAAGGTACATTGGTGACGTTCTGGCCGGCGTTGTGGCAGAAAATGAAGAAATTGCCCGGCAGGCCGTAACAGCCATCTCGGTGGAATACGAGGTCCTGGAGCCTCTAACAGATCTGGACCTTGCCGAACACAGTCCCATTAATGTCCACGAATCCGGGAACCTTTTAAGCGTATCCCATATTAAACGCGGCGAAGATATTGATTCGGTTTTAAAGTCGTCAGCCCATTTGGTCAGAGCGACTTACAAAACCCAGCGGGTGGAACATGGATTTTTAGAAACCGAGGCTGCGATCGCGCTGCCGCTGGGACCGGGTCACTGCGAGCTATGGGTTCAAAGCCAGGGAGTTTATGAAGATCAGCGTCAGATCGCGCGCATCCTCGGGATTTCCAGCGATAAGGTCAGCGTTAAGCTGATCCCCACCGGCGGGGCATTCGGTGGCAAGGAAGATTTGACCGTTCAGGGACATGCGGCCGTCTACAGTTTCCTTCTGCAAAGACCGGTCAAGGTCAGCTTGAGCCGCCCCGAATCCATTCGAATGCACCCCAAACGCCACCCCTTTCATATGCAATATGCCCTGGGATGCGATAAAAAAGGCCAGCTTACCGGATTGTCTGCGCGGATCGTCGGTGATACCGGTGCGTACGCTTCCCTGGGGGCTGAGGTCCTGGAAAGGGCCGCCGGCCATGCCACCGGGGCCTATTATGTGCCGAACGTGGATATCGAATCCAAAGCCCTGTACACCAACAATATCCCCTGCGGCGCCATGCGGGGCTTCGGTGTCAATCAGGTCACCTTTGCCATGGAAAGCTGCATCGAACAGTTGTGTGCCCGGGGCGGATTTGACCCCTGGCAGTTCCGTTATGATAATGTTCTGGATACCGGCAAGGCGACTGCCACCGGGCAAATTTTGGGCGAGGGCGTTGGTCTGAAAGAAACCCTGCTGGCGGTCAAAGATGAATTTTACGAGGCGCGAACAGCCGGTTTGGCTTGCGGGATCAAGAACTGCGGTATCGGCAACGGCGTGCTCGAAGAATGTGACGTTAAAATTGAGATCAAGTCTGAAGATCATATCATTTTACAGCACGGCTGGACTGAAATGGGCCAAGGGGTGGATACCGTCGCCCAGCAGATCTTTTGTGAAGAAATCGGAATTGACGATCCGGATTGTATCAAAGTCATTGTCAGCACCGAATCCGAGGCCCGAGCGGGCATGACAACCGCCAGTCGCGCTACGTTTCAAATGGGGCATGCCATCATCAGCGCCGCCCGGGATCTTAAAGAAGATTTAAAAACCAAAAGCCTGGCAGAATTGAGTGGTAAGGTTTACACCGGCCGCTGGCGCTGCGATTGGACGACCCGGCTTGGGGCACCAGGCGAGGTGCTTACACATTATTCTTACGGATATGCCACCCATCTGGTCATATTGGACGATGCCGGGCAGATAGACCGTGTGGTGGCGGCGCATGATGGCGGGCGAATCATCAACCCCGCCCTGTTTGAAAGCCAGATCGAAGGGGCAGTCGTCATGGGGCTTGGCTATGCCCTCAGCGAAGAGCTTCCCATGGAAAACGGTCAACTGAAAACCAAACGTTACGGCAAGCTGGGGATTCCGCGGATCAAAAATGTGCCGGATATTATAGTTAAGATGGTGGAAGTCAAAGATCCGCTGGGACCTTACGGCGCCAAAGGGATTGGTGAGATCGGCAACATCCCGACTGCTGGTGCCGTTGCCAACGCTCTTTATCGGTATGATAAAACCGTCCGATATGAATTGCCTATGAAGAAACGGCAAAATCATTCAAAGGTCTAAGCTTGAAGGTTTCAGGTTTCAGGTGTCAGGACACCTGAGTTATGCTGAAGTTTAAAATCTCTTTTGGATTTTTTCTAACTCATACAAAGCCAAACAGGCCCTTCAGACCACCGAAGGCTGACACCTGAACACTGACACCTGACACCTCTTTTGACCTGACACCTGAACACTGAAATATCGGAAAGACAGCCTGTTATGACCCTTTACTTAAAAGATGCAACTTATATCGATTGGAAAACACTGGCGTTTCAGTCCACCCATCTGGCAGTTTCGCCTGGTGATGACGGCGGCATTCGCTTTCTGGATACATTGCCGTCTGAGGATGAGCTTGGCAGCGATGCAGAGATATTGGACTGCCGGCGGCGGCTGGTGACCAAATCTTTTGGTTGCGGCCATCATCATATATATTCAGCGCTGGCCAGAGGGATGCCGGCGCCGGCTAAAATTCCCCTCAATTTTTCGGAGATTCTCAAATATATCTGGTGGCATTTGGATAAATCTTTGGATACGGATATGATTGAAGCCAGTGCGCTGGTTTCAGCGCTGTACTGCGTCAAAAACGGTGTGACCTTTGTGATCGATCATCATGCCTCACCTTTTGCTATTGATCATTCGCTGGAAACCATCGCCAAAGCCTTTGATCGTGTCGGCATATCTCATTTGTTGTGTTATGAAATATCCGACCGGGACGGTGAAGGCCCCAAAGAACAAGGCTTGCAGGAAACCGACGCTTTTTTAAGTTCCGGTCGTCAGGGCCACGTGGGATTGCATGCTTCTTTTACGGTTGGCGATGATTTGCTAAACCGGGCTGTAGATCTGGCTCAAAAGCATAACACCGGCCTGCATGTGCATGTCGCCGAAGATGCCGTCGATCAGGAATCCTGCCTGAAGCAGTACAACAAACGGGTGGTGGAGCGTTATGCCGATGCCGGTGTGCTGGAGCTCTCAAAATCCATCTTTTCTCACTGCATTCACCTGAACGAAAAAGAAAAAAAACTGATTCGCCGGTCTGATGTTTATGTCGTGCAAAATACGGAGAGCAATTTGAACAACAACGTCGGGGTGGCCGATTACCGGGAGCTGGGAGGGAATGTCATTCTGGGAACCGATGGCATGCACAGCGATATGCTCAGAAGCGCCAAGGCTGCTTTTTTAACCGGCCAGGCGACTGAAGGCCTTGATATGGCGGCTGTTTACAGACGCTTTCGAAAAGTGCACGACTATATTCGAGACAACGGATTTAAAGGTGATGGAGATAACAATCTGGTCATTTTAAACTATGATTCCCCTACGGATATCACTGCGGGTAATTTTTTAGGGCACTTTGTTTATGGGTTTGATGCCCGTCATGTGGACAGTGTTATTTCATCCGGAAAACTGATCGTTGAAGACAAGAAATTGCTGACAATGGCGGAAGACGAGATTCTGGCTTTTTCACGAGAAATGGGCCGCAAGCTGTGGGAGAAATTGTAAATGGTTAATTGAATATTGAATATTTGTGGATGTCGCTTTGCTCGGTCATTATAACGGTTTTTTATAATTGATGCGACCGGGACGGATCTTAAATATTCAATTTTCAATCTAAAATATTAAATAAAATTTGGGGGTTTCAACATAATGG
>JASFTL010000295.1:0-5567 GCA_050053555.1 Desulfobacterales bacterium | reverse complement strand
ACCACCAGCGAGCAAGCATCCGGACAATCCATGGTGCAGGCCGTAAGTTCATCGTTTACGTTTTCTTTGCTTTCATGCATTATCCGTAAATTAAGCAGCACAAAAGAATAGTCAATAACACCGAATTAAGTGTTAATTGCGAATCGTTATTGGTTATTAGAATTTGCCGGTCACCGCATTTTTAGGCTCGTTTATTGATCGGATATAAGACCGGATTTTATTCGGCATGCACAAATAACCGAGGGGTCGGGGAGTTTTTCTATGCTCTATTGTCGATAGACCCGCATTGGACTTCGACCCGTAAGGGGCTCCGGCCGCATGCGGTCCGCAACAATGGTTCCTGAAAAGCAACAACGGCAGCAGATCCGCTTAGATTCACCCCGGAGCAGCCCCAGAGGATCGATTCCCGCGGCAGCGTGCAGCCTCGCTGCCTGCCATGGGGCGAACTCAGAATTCTGGGGGCGTTGCCGAAGTTCGGGAAAGATTTGTTGCGGCCGGCTGCGGTCGGAACCCCTTACGGGTCAGTATATGTCTGAGCTTGCCGCGTGATGGATCGAGGGCAAAAACTCCCCGACCCCTCAAATAACCAATAGCCAGTAACGCGTAACCTTCCATTGCGGTTAAGATTCCATCTTAGCCATTACAGATTTAACCTTTCCCTTCAGACGGCCGGAAGGCCCTTTACGGTAGTCGGCTTTTAGCGCCAGGTAAACCCGGCCGCTGTCTTTCTGAAGCTCTTGAAAGCATCGATCGACCAGAGCCATCACCTCGTTCCATTCACCTTCGATACAGGTGCCCATGGGATTTAGCTCATAAGGCAATCCGCTGTCTTTAACGAGTTTAAGTGCCCGGGCGACAAACGGGCTAAGGCTTTCGCCTTTGTCTATGGGAAAAATTGAAAATTCAACGATCACGCTCATAGCAACCTCCCTATGTTCATTCATGTAAGGACGGGTTTAAACTGTTTTTAAAGAGCTATAATTACGCCGTGGGTTTAACCCGGTTTGTTATTAGTTATTTGTTATTGGTTATTAGTTTTCGAACGCAGGAATACAGTGCAGAAACAGCACCAGATTAAAATAACGAATAACGGATAACCAATAACTGTTCCTGAATGCTTTTTCGTTTCAATTTTTTAAAAGGTCGTTTAAGAGCACATAATCCGGGTCACCTGCAATAATTGACAGGTTCTTCTTATTTCTTTATACTTTTTTTCTTTTTTAGTGGTTGTCAAAAAAACGTTACACTATTCAAACGTTTTTTTCTACAACCATTTATGCAGCAATTCCGTATTTTTAAATATTAATATGGAAAGCAGTGAGAATACTATTTCACGAAAACTGTCTACCATATCTCTTATGCAATCACTCGCCGCGAGGAGGAAACCATGGAGCAGATCGCGCCAAAAAACTATCGGATTCATCTCGTCCCCGACCTTGATAACTTTACCTTTACAGGAAATCTATCGCTTTTGGCTCACGCAAAGAATACGATTGAGCAGTTGCGTTTAAACATACTCGATCTTGACATTTTGAACTGTGCCGTCGAGCGAGATGTCAATTTCATCGATTGTGCATTCGAAACAGATACTGAAAAAGAAGAATTAAAAATTTTGCTTCCTCAACCAATGCAAGGCAATATCAGCATGCGAATTCACTATGAGGGACAAATCAACGATAAAATGGCCGGTTTTTATCGAAGTCAATATTTGAGTTCCGGAGAAACGAAACACATCGCAGTGACCCAATTTGAAGAAAGTGATGCGCGCAGAGCTTTTCCGTGTATGGATCACCCTGCACAAAAGGCAACCTTCGATATCCTCATGGACATCGACAAAGACCTGGTGGCTATTTCCAATGGTGCTGTTGCCGAAGAGACATTATTAGATAACGGGCAGAAACGTGTCAGGTTCGAGCAAACGCCTATTATGTCCACCTATCTGGTGTTCTTTGGTGTGGGGGAGTTTGAATTTCTCCAAGATACAAAAGATCCGCGAGTTCGGGTTGTGACACTGCCCGGTATGACGTCCTATACAAAATTCGCTTTAGAGTTTGGGCGCAGATCTCTGGCATTCAGCGAAGCGTATTACGGCATCCCGTATCCGCTTCCAAAGATGGATCTTATTGCGATTCCCGATTTTGCATTCGGAGCCATGGAAAACTGGGGCGCCATTACATTTCGTGAAAATTTACTCCTCCATTATCCGAATATGACATCGAAATCAGGTGAGGAAAGAATATGTGAAGTCATCGCTCACGAAATTGCCCACCAGTGGTTCGGCAATCTTGTTACGCCCTCGGACTGGAAATATCTGTGGTTGAACGAAAGCTTTGCAACCTATTTCGGATATGGCGTTGTCGATTACTACTATCCGCAATGGGAAACCTGGCAGCAATTTCTTTATGGGCAGACCGGTGGCGCGATGGCCAGGGATGCGCTCCAGGAAAATTTTGCCATTGAAATACCGGGAGGTGAACATGTCGTTATCAATGTCAGTACGGCTCCAATTATCTACAGCAAAGGCGGCAGTATCCTGAGGCAAATCGAAGGATACATCGGAGAAGACCATTTTCAAAAAGGTCTGCAGCATTACTTGAAAACTTACGAGTACGCAAACGCCGCCAGTCAGGATCTTTGGGTTTCTTTTGAAAAAGCATCTGAGCAGCCGATCGGCAAAATGATGAAAAGCTGGATTGAGCAGCCGGGATTTCCGATGATTTCAGTTAAAAAGAAGAAAAACAAACTGGAATTGTCCCAAAAACGGTTCACGTTTCTGAAGCATGAATCCGATCAAAGTTGGCTGGTACCGATTACCATTTGCTTTTTCTCAGACAGCGCAAAAACCGAACGAATAAACTTCCTGATGACCGAGTCCCAACACGAAATTAAGATCCCGAATCATACAAAAGCATATAAGATCAATGACCGACAGACCGGATTCTACATCGTTAATTACAGAGACGCTGGAAATCTGGAAGCCCTCGGTCAATGCGTCCGCGATCAAACCCTGCCGCCCGAAGATCGATGGGGGTTGCAAAACGATATGTATTCTTTGTGCAAAAATGGAAGTGTCTCGATCAGAGATTATTTGAAATTTCTTTTGTACTATGAAAATGAGAATGCATTTTTGCCGTTAATGAGTATCTCAAATAACCTGCAGCACGCCTATATGGTGATGGGTGGCACCTTCAAAGAAAAAATCTCCTCTTTGGTTCGGTCCTGGTTTGAAGCAGTACTTAACCATATTGGATTCGAGCCAGCGCCCGATGAAAAACATACCACCGCCATTCTGCGGGAACAGCTTTTCTGGCATGCTGTGCTTAGCGGTTCCAAAAGCGCAATCGCGTTTGGCCGCAAACAATTTGAAGGCCTGATACAAGGCAAAATGGTGCACCCGGACATTATGAAAAGTGTGATGCAGATCGGGGCATATACCGGCAGTGAACAGGCCTTCGAGTGGCTTGATCAGCGGTTTCAATCATCGAAGATCGAACATGAACGTATGAATATACTGATGGCGCTGGGCTGCTTTAAGGAAAAAGTCCAGATTAAAAAATCTCAGCAATATATTCTAGATGAGGTGCCACCCCGTAATAAATTTATTCCGGTTGTGGCCATGGCCTCGAATCCATATGCCATCCCGCTGTTGTGGGACTGGTATGTGTCCAACCTGGAACAAATCGAGCAATTTCACCCGATGCTGTATGAAAGAGTTATCGCCGCTATCGTCCCGATGGCCGGATTGGATAGGGAACAGGAAGTGAAAGGATTTTTTAGAGATTATATGCAAAAAACTGACAAAGCCAAGGATGTGATCCGGCTGTCATTAGAAAGACTGGAGATCAACCTGCGCATGCGCACCGCAAACTAGGTTCAGCGTTCTAGGTTCAATGGTTCAGGATTAAGGACTAAGGCTATCGCTTTGAGGTGTTAGGTGTCATTTTAGGGTTTCAGGTGTCAGCAGGAAACGAACTGAAGAACAGACAGCGAAACCTACAGTCTTGATTGAATGACTGGTATTAATTATTTTTAAAGAAAATTAACTCAATCCGAAGCCCATGCTGGCATACTCCCTGATGCTGGCTTTGGCCTCTTCAACGTTTTGGCCCAGCTTCCAGGGCTCCATAAAACCTTCCAGCATCATCTTCCAGCCTTCGTCATCTTGAAATAGCGTGGCTTCCTCACAGGACACACCGCAGCCTTCCTCGCCGAGGGCATCCATAAGCTCGCTCAATATAATTTCACGATCATCCATTTGAGTTTCCCGAATAATTAATTCTTTAATATGCACACAGCTCACTGATAATCACTCAAATGAAACTGTCAAACAACAAATATAAATACTTATATTATTTTAAACACTTAGAATGTTTAGTCATTTGTTGCCCTTTTCAATGTCCAACTGATAGCTAAATCTTAATAGGAATCATTCCTAATGTCATTGACAAAAAGAATCTTAACCGATATACAGAAGCCTTTTCTATAAAAAAAAAGAGTGTGATGTTGATCCGATTATCTAAATTTGATATTCACTCCAAACGAACCCACAGCAATAAACCGCACCGTTTTTTCTGATTTAGGAGACCGTATCTGATATGAATCGGAGAACCTTCCTCAAGATTGCGGGTATGGGCAGCATTTCCCTGGCAGCCGGCTGCAGTCCTCCTGAAAAAAATCTGTTTTCCCTGGTTCACGCACCTGACGATATGGTAACCGGCAAAGCAACCTGGTATGCATCCACATGCCGCGAATGTCCGGCTGGATGCGGCATTCTGGCCAAAAATCGGGAAGGACGCGTGATCAAGGTTGAGGGGAATCCCCTGCATCCCATTAACAAAGGTAAGATCTGCATGCGCGGACAAGCTGCTTTACAAGCCATCTACAACCCCGACAGGATCAAAACCCCGCTTCTGAAGGAAAATGACAAGTGGCAGCCGATCTCATTTTCAAAAGCTCAGTCCATTTTAAAATACAAAACGCATGATGCATCCCGAAGCGGACCTGATCGCATCCGCGTGCTGACAGAAGTCATCGGAAAAACCCTGCTGGCACTTTTTACGGACGCTATGACCCAATGGAATTCGCAAGCGCCGTTCGTATATGAACCATTTGCCTATGAATCCATCATAACAGCCAATGCAAACGTTTTTGGGCAAAACGGTCTGGTTTCCTATCGTATGCAAGAAGCTGATGTGCTGGTTTCGTTCGGGGCCGATTTTCTGGAAACCTGGTTATCTCCAATTGAATATGCTAGAAAATTTAAAACCATGCATGCACTTAAGACGGATCAAAAAGCCGCCTTTTACCATGTGGGTCCTGTTCAATCCCTTACCGGTGCCAATGCCGACTACTGGATGGCTTGCAAACCCGGCAGCGAATCCATCGTTGCCCTCGGTCTGGTTCGTCAGGCGCTTGATATTCGCAAGGGCAGACAACTGCCATGGTCTTTCCGCAAAGCACTGCTCGAAGCGACTGCTCCTTACACCCAAGATCGGGTGCTGGCATCATCCGGCTTGTCTTTAGCGCTTTATGAAAAACTCATTATTGAGCTGATGGGTGCCCGCAAA
>JASFTL010000294.1:0-5585 GCA_050053555.1 Desulfobacterales bacterium | reverse complement strand
GCATTGATGTAATCCACCTGCTCGGCAGCAAGTCCGGCGTCATCCAGCGCGTCCTGCATGCAGCGCACCGCCCCGTCGCCATCCGGACACGGCGATGTCATGTGATAACCATCTCCGGTAAGGCCATATCCAATGAGCTCCGCGTAAATATCAGCCCCCCTTTCCTGGGCATGCTCAAGCGTCTCTAAGATCATAATGCCGCTGCCTTCACCGATCACAAAGCCGTCACGATCCCGATCAAAGGGCCGTGAGGCTTTTTGAGGCTCATCATTGCGTCTGGACAATGCTTTCATGGCATTAAATCCCGCCACAGCGGTCGCCGATACGACTGCCTCGGTGCCGCCAGTAATCATGGCATCGACTGTGCCGTGTTGAACCATCTTAAAAGAATCCCCGATTGCATGGGCACCGGCGGCACAGGCAGTGGCAATGGAAAGATTCGGCCCTTTGGCCCCGAAATGGATCGAAATCATACCCGGTGCCATATTGCCGATCATCATCGGAATGAAAAACGGGCTGACACGTTTTGGGCCTTTGGTGGCGACGTTAAGAATCGTATCTTCCATTATTCCAAGACCGCCTAAACCGCAGCCCATAACAACTCCGATCCGGTTTGCATTGTTGTCGTTAATATCCAGAGCGGCATCTTCGATCGCCAAGCGCGTTGCGGCCATCGCATACGAGATAAAAAGCTCGGTCCTCTTGGCCTCTTTTTTGGGAATAAAATCCTCGGCGTTGAAGTCTTTCACCTCCGCGGCAATTTGGGTCTGATGCCCTGATGCATCAAACCGCGTTATTTCTGTTATGCCTGATTTCCCAGCACATAGAGCCGTCCAGGTATTTTCGGTGCCGATGCCTAAGGGGGATATTAAACCCATCCCTGTAATTACGACTCGTCTGTTCAAAAGACCTCCTGTTCTTTTGGCAAAGTGATTAACTTAATCCCTAATGAGCAACCTACTGCTTGTTAATGTAATCAATGGCATCCTTCACAGTTGTAATCTGCTCGGCATCCTCATCTGAAATATCGGTATCAAACTCCTCCTCCATGGACATGATCAGCTCAACAAGATCGAGCGAATCTGCTCCCAAATCATCTACGAAAGAAGCTTCAGGAACCACCTCTTCCAAATCAACACTAAGTTTTTCGGCGATGATCTTTTTTACTTTCTCCTCAACAGACATCAGATTTTCCTCCTTACCCGGTCAAACCGGCCAAAATTAATGGTAATTTAATTATAGGTTCAGATTAGAATATATTCGCATTACCGCCTCAAAACCGATTAAATGCTGTCTATGTGAAGCATTATCAAAAATAGTAGAATATAAGATCATTTAGATGCATTTTTGAGAACGCCTCACATGTACATGCCTCCGGTGACGTGTATCACCTGCCCGGTAATATAAGCCGCGTGATCTGAAGCCAGGAATGTAATGGCATCGGCCACATCCTGCGGGGTGCCGGCTCTTTGCAATGGAATCATGCTGAGCATGGCTTCCCTGACTTTATCAGATAGTACGGATGTCATATCGGTTTCTATAAAACCCGGCGCAACAGCGTTCACGGTAATGCCTCTTCCACCTAGTTCCTTGGCCACCGTTTTGGTGAGCCCGATCATACCGGCTTTTGAGGCCACATAATTCGCCTGACCGGGATTGCCCATTACCCCAACGACCGAAGCCAGATTGATAATCCTGCCCGCACGCTGCTTGACCATTATCTTGGAAACCGCTTTTATACAGTTGAATGCGCTCTTCAGGTTGACGCTGATGACCGCATCCCAGTCTTCTTCCTTCATGCGCATGATCAGACCGTCGCGCGTGATCCCGGCATTGTTAACCAAAACGTCAATTTGTCCGTATTTTTCAAAAACACTTTCCACCCAGCTTGATACGGCTGAGCTGTTGGCTACGTCTACCTTTTCAAAGGAGGCTTCGGGCCCCAATGCTTTTGCAGCGGCCTCGCCCGCCTCCGGGTTGACATCGCAGATCGCAATCCTGGCACCTTCTTTTGCAAAATTTTCAGCGGTGACCCGACCGATTCCAGCTGCTCCGCCGGTTACCATCACGACTTTGTTTTCGAATCGCACGTTCGCCTCCTTTTCCGGCACGACATAATCCTAAATTGAGTGTTTCAAGTTTGAAAAAAAGCGAAATTTTTTATATTTGCGCCAACCCTGCCAATCGCTCAGCTTGAGTAACACTTAGCGATTAAATATAATGTCAGCTGCACGGTTCATGTCCGGAATGATGTTCTGATAGCTGTCCGCCAGAGCCGCGTGCGATGTTTCCGACAGAAAAGCAGAAATCTGCTCGGCCTCGAAAATGGCGCAGCCTGATAAAATTTTCAAAATATTGCGAGATACCAGTTCTGAAATTTCATTTGCGAACAGTCGCGAGAAAAGGCATGTTTTTTCGGCTGCCGGATGACTTTCACCGCTAAAAGCAGCAGCCTGCCGTGCCAGGCTGACGGCAACTTCCACATGCATCATCATGTCGGCCAGAGCAAACATAATATACTGTTCACGGGTCAGCCGGTGGTCGTTGACTAAAAAAATGGTTTTATTCAGCGCCCGGGCGGCCAGACCGATATAGCGGCAGCCGGCATTGCCGCACTGTGCGTCAAGTTTATCCATTTCTTCGGCTAGGCCGTCGTAATAGGCCCCTTTTGTTTTGCGCGTTTTTTTCCAGCGCAAGGTACTGATGATGTTTTGCTGGATTTCACTGGTGCCCTCGTAAATGCAGGTAATTTTGACATCTCTTTTTATTTTTTCAACGCCATATTCAGCGATATATCCGTATCCGCCTAAAGCCTGCATGGCATCATCGGCTGTCTTATTGGCGGATTCGGTTGCAAATAACTTGGCAATGGAACCCTCTACTTCTAAGTCTTGCTCGCCGGCATCCAATCTTGTGGCCACCTCATCAATATAGGTTGCAGCCGCTGCCAGCCGAACGACATGCGGTACAACCAGCTTGTGGGTGTAGCCCTGTTTTTCCGATAGCGGCGTTTTGAATTGGATCCGTTCTTTCGCATACGGAATGACGATATCCAGGGCGGCCTCACCGCCGCCAAGCGCCATAGATGCCACCATCAGCCGGGTGTACCCGAATACCTTGCTGGCCTGTTTGAGGCCTTGTCCGGTTACACCGCCAATCACGTTTTCCACCGGCACAAAAACATCGCTAAATGTCAGCGGCGAGGTATTTGAGGCCCGGATCCCATGCTTTTCTTCACCTTTCCCTCGAATATAACCCTGGGTGTCTTTTTCAATGATAAAAAACGTGGCTCCCTCGGGGGTGTTGGCCAGCAGTGTGATGAATTCTGCGTATCCGCCGGTCGAAATAAATTGTTTGGCGCCGTTTATCTTATAGCCGGTGATTTCTCCGGTATCATTTAAAACCGGATCGGCCTTGGTCTTTATGGAAGCCACATTACTGCCGGCATCCGGTTCAGTGACTGCGTAAGCCACAAGCGCTTCTCCGGCGGCAATTTTGCCCAGCCATTTTTGTTTTTGTTCTTCGGTACCCCCGACAATGATCGGATCCGCTCCCAGTTGAATCGCAAAAAAAGCGGTTGTAATGCCCAGGCATATCTTGGCCATTTCCCGGGTGATCGCACAGCTGTCACGGGCACCACCGCCCAATCCGCCATATTCTTCAGGAATCATTAAAAGCTGAAGCCCGATTTCCGGACCCAACATCTCGCGGATCGTATCTTCAGGGAATATCTCCTTGCGATCAAATTCAAAAATTTTTTCCGGTGTCAGAAGTCGTTTTTTAAGCTGCCCGATGGTATCCAGAACCATCTGTCTGGATTCCAAATCCAATCCGTATAAATCAATCTCTGTTGCCGTCGCATCTGAACTCATTGAATGTCATCCTTTAAAGAAGGTTTTGTTGTTGGAATGAAAGATTATTCTTCTTCGGTTTCGATAACCTTGCGGCCTTTATAATAACCACAACTGGGGCAGGCATGGTGCGGAAGGGTGGCCTCACCACACTGCGGACAGGTTGACAAATTCGGTGCGGTCAGTTTTTGGTGGGTCCGTCGCTTATCGCGTTTTGATTTCGATTTTTTACGTTTGGGTACCGCCATGAGTAATCTCCTAAATACTTGAATTTTATTTATATTTATATTTAAAACTGCTCAAATTTATAGGTGTGCATCTAGTAATTTATCTTGAACGGATTGTCAAGTATTTTCATCAATTTTTTGCCATTTGGGCTCTTGTACTCGGCGGTCTTCTGTGTTATGGAAATCTACCGCGATCGGCATGGCTGCAAAATCTATACAACCATATAGACTTATTAGATTTATTGAAAATTACAGAAACGTCCATCTGGCATTTTAAATTTGATTCTTTTTAATAATGGTAGATTGTTAGCCGTGGACGGGCTAAATTACTAGAATTCTCATAACGTTAGGTTTACTTATAAAATTGCAGCGTTAGATAAATATACGTGTATTTATTGATATTATTTATTTATATATAAATCAATAAGTTGTAGTAATAAATCCATAATTTAGATGGTAAAAAATAACTTAAGATTTTACTTGTTGAACGACCCGCAATTATAAAAAAAGATCGGCAAAAATCTCATGGGAATCAAAAATGAAATGATTGTGACGCGTTTTCCGCCCAGCCCCACCGGCTACCTTCATGTTGGCAATGCCCGTACCGCTATTTTTAACTGGCTTTA
This sequence comes from Desulfobacterales bacterium, assembly GCA_050053555.1. Taxonomy (GTDB): domain Bacteria; phylum Desulfobacterota; class Desulfobacteria; order Desulfobacterales; family JAHEIW01; genus JAHEIW01. The sequence continues at coordinate 881 of JASFTL010000294.1, read as the reverse complement.
CGCCCGTCACATGAAAGGAAAATTTGTTTTACGCATAGAGGACACAGACACCGAGCGCTCAACCCAAGAGGCCATTGACGCCATTTTTGAGGCGCTTGAATGGTTGGGCATTGACTGGGATGAAGGTCCCTATTATCAAACCAAACGCCTTGAAATTTACAACAGCTATATAGAGCGCCTCATTGAGGCTGGTGAAGCTTACTATTGCAGCTGCTCACCTGAAGAGATAGAAACCATGCGTCAGAAAGCCATGGCCGGCGGCGGCAAACCGAAATATGACGGCACCTGTCGCAATAAGGGATTGTCCAATAGCGAAGGTGCCGTGGTGCGCCTCAAAGCACCTTTAAGCGGATCCACCATCGTCGAAGACGTGATCAAAGGCAGCATTGAATTCCAAAATGAGGAACTGGATGATTTTATTCTGTGTCGCAGCGACGGCATTCCGACCTATAATTATGCCGTCGTGATCGACGATATGACCATGCAGGTGAACACCGTCATCCGCGGTGATGATCATGTCATGAACACCCCCAGACAAATACTCATCTATAAAGCGCTGGATTGTCCCCTACCCGTGTTTGGCCATGTCCCCATGGTCCTGGGAACCGATAAAAGCCGCTTCAGCAAGCGACATGGTGCCGTGTCCGTGTCGGCTTACAGGGATATGGGTTACCTGCCGGATGCCATGCTCAACTATCTGGTCCGGCTGGGGTGGTCTCACGGTGATCAGGAATTTTTTACCCGCCAAGAGCTGATCGATGTGTTTGATCTTGAACACATCGGCCGCTCCGCCGGGGTGTTCGATCCGGAAAAGCTATTGTCACTCAACGCCGACCATATTCGAGCGACGCGACCCGATGAACTTGTCGAGCCACTTAAGC